>CAKUMG010000012.1 GCA_934667465.1 uncultured Actinoplanes sp.
CACCGAGGCGTTGCGTCGGCACCCGGAGCGGGTGATCAACGTCGGGATCCGGGAGCAGCTGATGGTCGGGGTCGCCGGCGGGCTGGCGCTGACCGGCATGCGGCCGTACGTGCATTCGTACGCGCCCTTCGTGGTCGACCGCGCGTACGAGCAGATCAAGCTCGACCTCGGCCACCAGGACGCCGGCGCCGTGCTGGTCAGCGTCGGGGCGTCGTTCGACGCGTCCAGCTCGGGTTACACGCATCATTCGCCGCAGGACGTGGCGCTGCTGGACACGCTCGAGGGCTGGACCGTGCACGTTCCGGGGCACCCGGACGAGGTGCCCGGGATGCTGCGGGCCGCGGCGCGGCATGACGGACGGGTCTACGTACGCCTGACGAGCGCGCAGAACGCCGCCCCCGCCCCCGGCGCCGACCTTAAGGTCATCCGCCGGGGCTCGCCGGGCGCGGTGGTGCTGGCCGTGGGTCCGATGCTCGACGCGGCGGTCAACGCGACGCGCGGGCTCGACGTGACAGTGGCCTACACGAACACGCCCCGGCCGCTCGACACCGCGGGGCTGCTCGCGCTGGCGCCGACCGAGATCGTCGTCGTGGAGCCCTACCTCGCGGGGACCTCGAGCCGCGTGATCGCCGAGGCGCTGGCCGGCGTCCCGCACCGCACGCTCCACCTCGGCGTGAGCAGGACGGAGCATCGCGGGTACGGGTCCCCGGCCGATCACGCGGCCTGGCACGGCCTGGACGCGACGACCCTCCGTACGTCGATCAGCCGCTTCCTGAATGTCTAGGCGGCCACCTGCAGAACCGGCCGGCGCTCCCGGAACACCTGCTGGAACAGCGCATCGAAGTGCCACACCCGGTCGGGCTCGGCGACGCGGAACCGGAAGCGCTCGCGGACCCCGTCCACCGCCGTGGCGCCGACCTCGACGGCGGACCGGTGCGGGTCGGGGCTCCAGCTGACGTCGCTGAGGTGGCGCAGGTTCGCGTTGAGGTGCAGCCGGAGCCGGCGCAGCATCCGCGTCTCCTGCGTCACGACCAGCCGCCGCTGGGTCAGCAGCAGCAGGTAGTCGCCGCCGAACGGGCGGTCCGGGTCGGCGCAGCGGGTGACCAGCACGGTGGTGTCGTCCGGCTCCACGCAGCGCCGGAAGATCGGCAGGTGCCTGCTCACGGTGGGGAGGGCCACACCGGCTTCGGCGGCGGCGGGGAGGAACGTACGGGAGAACACGTCCATGAAGCGTTTAACGGCGACCCCCGGGGGAGGGCGTGCCCTGTTCGGATGATTGTTGCCCTACAAGAGTTCGACGATCGTCGCATTCGCCATGCCACCGCCCTCGCACATAGTCTGCAGCCCGTAGCGCACGCCGGTCTGTCGCATGTGGTGCAGCATCGTCGTCATGATCCGCGCGCCCGAGGCGCCGAGCGGATGCCCGAGAGCGATCGCCCCGCCGCGCGGGTTGAGCCGGGCCGGGTCGGCGCCCGTCTCCGCCAGCCACGCGAGCGGGACCGGGGCGAAGGCCTCGTTGACCTCGTAGACCCCGATGTCGTCCAGGGTGAGCCCCGAGCGGGCCAGCGCCTTCGCCGTGGCCGGGATCGGCGCGGTCAGCATGATCACCGGGTCGGCGGCGGCGACCACGGCGGTGTGCACCCGGGCGAGGGGTCGCAGGCCGTGCGCGGCCGCCCAGCCGGACGTGGTCACGGCCAGCGCCGCGGCGCCGTCGGAGATCTGCGACGCGGACCCCGCCGTCACCACGCCGTCGGCCCGGAACGGCGTCTTGAGACCGGCCAGCTTGGCGATCGTGGTGTCGCGCCTGATGCCCTCGTCGCGGGTCACCTCGCCGACCGGGGTGATCTCCGCGTCGAAGTCGCCCGCGTCCTGGGCCTTCGCGGCGGCGGCATGGCTCGCCAGCGCGTACCCGTCGAGGTCTTCGCGGGCGAGGCCCCAGCGCTCGGCGATCATCTCGGCGCCGACGCCCTGGTTGAAGGTGCCCGTGCCGTAACGCTCGAGGACGGCCTGCCCGTAGGGGTCGGCGCCCGCGGCGCTGGAACCCATCGACACCCGGCTCATCGACTCGACGCCACCCGCGACCACCAGGTCGGCCTGGCCGGAGATCACCGTGGCGGCGGCGAAGTGCAGCGCCTGCTGGCTCGAGCCGCACTGGCGGTCGACGGTCGTGCCCGGCACCGCCTCGGGCCAGCCCGCGGCCAGCACGGCGTTGCGGCCGGCATTCCACGACTGCTCGCCCACCTGCGAGACGCAGCCCCACACGACGTCCTCGACGTCCGCCGGGTCGAAGCCGGCGCGCCCGGCCAGCTCGCGCAGCACATGGGCGGACAGGTCGACCGGATGGATCCCGGACAGCCCGCCGTTGCGCCGGCCCACCGGGGTCCGGACCGCTCCGACGATCACCGCATCTCGCATGTGTCCGAAGGTACGCCGGGGCTGCGACACTTTTCACCATGTCGTCTCTGAGTTGGCGGGTGCGGCCCGTCCTGCCCGTGGCAAAGCTGGCGGGTGCCGCCGCCCTGGTCCTGCTGGCCGTCGCGTTCGCCTCGGGTGACCTGGTCCAGTGGGCGTTCGCGCTGGCCGGCGCCCTGGGGCTGACCGGGTGGGCGCTGCGTGACCTGCTACGACCGGTCCGCCTGGCCGCGGATCCCGCGGGGATCACCGTGGTCACCGGCTACCTGACCCGGCGGCAGCTGCCCTGGTCGACGATCGAGCGGGTGCGCGTCGACCGCCGCAACCGCCGCGGCATCCACAGCGAGCTGCTGGAGATCGACGCCGGCGAGACCCTGCTGCTGCTCACCACCCACGAGCTCGGCGGCACCGACCCCGAGGAGGTGGCGGCCGCCCTGAACGAGCTGCGGGCGGTCAGCCGCCCGTGAGCGACAGCGTCCGGGCGACGGCGATGATCAGCAGCACCAGCACGATCGCCCCGAGGCCGAGCCCCTGGACGAGGTTGCGGCGTTCCCTCGGCGCATAGGCGAGCGCCACCGCGGCGAAGAAGCCCGCGACCAGCCCGCCGATGTGGCCGGGCACCGAGATGTTGCTGATCGTGAACGTGAAGATCAGGTTGATCACGATGATCGGCAGGATCGGCGCGACGCTCAGCTTGAGCCGCCGCAGCAGCACCAGCATCGCCGCCATCAGGCCGAACACCGCGGTCGAGGCGCCGGCGGAGGCCTCGTTGGGGCCGGTGAAGAAGTATGCCGCCACATTGCCGCCGAGCCCGGCCACGAGATAGAGCGCGACGAAGCGCAGGGAGCCGAGCGCGCGTTCCAGCTCACGGCCGAGGATCCACAGCGCATACATATTGAGCAGCAGGTGGATGACGCCGTAGTGCAGGAACATCGCGGTGAAGAGGCGGTACCACTCGCCGTTGCCCGCGATGCCCGTCGCGCCCCAGATGCTCTCGCTGATCACCGCGCCCCACTGGGTGAGCGGCGTGCTGCCGCCGAGCAGGCCGCCCATGCCGCCGCCCGCGATCGCGCTGCCGCTCCCGGCGGACAGGACCGACAGGATCATGACCACGACGTTGATGCCGATGAGGGCCTTGGTGGCCGTGCCGGCGCCCTCGCGGCCGGTCACCTTGCCGCCGAACGCGGTGCGGGCCGAGCGCTGGGTCCGCCGCCCCTCGGCGACGCACTCCGGGCACTGGTGGCCGACCGAGGCTTCGTTCATGCAGTCCGGGCAGATGTACCGCTCGCAGCGGGCGCACCGGACGTAGGTCTCCTTGCCCGGGTGCCGATAGCAGACGGGTGCCGTGACCGGAGACTCACTCATGAAACAAAGGTACAAGGGTGTGACCCGTGGGCCAGGACGGCCCACGGGTCACGTGCCTGTGTCAGGCGCGCGAGATCTCGACGCGCTCGATGACGACGTCCTCGCGGGGACGGTCGCCGGGGCCGGTCGCCGTGGTGGCGATCGAGTCGACGACCTTCGCCGACTGCTCGTCCGCGACCTGACCGAAGATGGTGTGCTTCCGGTTCAGGTGCGGCGTCGGGGTGACGGTGATGAAGAACTGCGAGCCGTTCGTGCCCGGGCCGGCGTTCGCCATGGCGAGCAGGTACGGACGGTCGAACTGCAGCTCCGGGTGGAACTCGTCGGCGAACTGGAAGCCCGGGCCGCCGCGGCCGGTGCCGGTCGGGTCGCCCATCTGGACCATGAAGTTCGCGATGACCCGGTGCGAGATGGTGCCGTCGTAGTACGGGCCGCTGCCCTTCTGGCCGGTCCGCGGGTCGACGTAGTCCTTGGTGCCCTCCGCGAGCTCCACGAAGTTGCGCACGGTCGCCGGCGCGTGGTCCGGGAAAAGCTGGAGCCGGATCGGACCGTGGTTGGTGTGCAGGGTGGCGTAAAGCGTCTCAGCCACGGGTACTCCTCACATCGTCGCGGTCGCCGCCCACTCGGTGGCGGCCGGCGTAGGGACGGATTGTTGTCATTCGGATCCTCCCCCATGTGTCTGAACCGGCAACGTGGGGGTACCTGAAGAGGCAGCATGGACTTGGGAAACCACAGGAGGTGGCACTGGTGTTCGCAACGATGCGACGGAAGAACCGCAACGCGAAGATGAAGAGCGAGCTCGGTCAGAGCGTTGATCACTTCAAGCGTGCGGCCTCACTCGCCGCGCAGGAGACCAGCGCGACCGTGGGTCCCCGCTTCGAGGCGGCGCGTGACCGCGTGCAGCCCGCGGCCACCAAGGCCAAGGGCGTCGCGACCAGCGGCTGGGGCAGCGCGGTAGCGACCCTCGGCCCGATCGTGGCCGCGGCGAGCGAGAACGCCAAGACCGTCGGCAACAAGTCGGTCAAGGTCAACAAGAAGGTCGTCAAGGCGAGCCGCAAGGACGCCAAGAAGATCGAGAAGCGGGCGCAGAAGATCGCTTCCCGCAACCGGAGCGGCCGCGGCAAGAAGCTGGTCGGCCTCGCGCTGGTCGGTGCCGCAGTCGGCGCGGCGGGCGCATACTTCCTGCGCAAGCGCCGTGACGACCAGTGGGACGAGTACAACCCCGCCGGCCCGGTGGACACCGCGGCCACCGTCGGGGCCGAGGACGCCGCGTTCGAGCCGGCCGACCTCGCGGGCCCCTCGGGCTTCGTGACGCCGCCGGGCGAGACCGAGCCGGTCGTCCCGGTCGGTGACGGCGACCAGACCTCCTCGAAGCTGCACAGCCCCGAGGTCTCCCGCATGGCGAGCGGCCAGAACAAGAACTGAACCCCCGGGTAGCACACCCTTTGCGGGCAGGTCCCCCTCCACGGGGGCCTGCCCGCACGTGTCTCTACGGATTCTCGTCCCGCTCGTCCCTGGCGGCAGCGGTCTGCCGTGCCCGCTCCGGATCCAGCGACGGGCCCTCCGGCAGCAGGGCGGCGAGCTGACCGGGTACTACCTGGGGAGTGACGCCGCCGTAGCCGAGCCGGGTCAGCACCTCACGGTTCGCGAGCGGGAAGCGCCGGCCGGTATCTGTGACGATGCTCACCGTTCCGCTGCCCGCGGGCGCGGTCGGCGACGCCGTCGACTCCACGACGGCACCCTTGCCGCGGGGCACGTCAACCCGGTCCGCCCGGACCTCACCGCTCGCTGTGGGGCCGCCGACGACCGCGACGCCGTCGGGCACTGCGGATCCGACGCGTACGGCTGTGCCGCCCCCGCCGTCATGCGTCAGGCACACGGTCTCGGGGCCGTTGACCAGCGCCGGGACGTCGCTCGGCAGGCCGGCGGCGGTGGCCTCGCCCACCAGGTCGGTCCGTGACCGCGGCAGATTGCCGTAAACCGCGATGCTGACCTCGCGTACGCCGGGATCGTCCGGTTCTGTCTGCAACAGCGCGCCTTGCACCGGGGTGAGATCCGCCACCCCGTCGTCCAGCACCACGCCCCAGCGGTCCGGGGTGCCGCCCTCCCCCCGGATGCGCAGCACCTGACCGATGTCGGCGCCCGTGATCGCCGCGCCGGTCTCCCCGGCGTCCGTGATCTCCGGCGCCTCCAGGTCGGGCCCGGCCGGCACGGCGTTGACCCAGGCCGCGGCCGTCTCGAGCGGCGCCTGGGCATAGCCGAACCGGGTGCGGATCTGCTGGAGCCGGTCCTCCGGGAGCAGGAAACGCTTGTCGTCATGGATCAGATGGGTACGCCCGGCGGGATCGCCGACCAGCAGGCCCCGCAGCTCACCGGCGGGCGTGCCGGGCGCCGGCCGGGGCAGCAACGTGCCGCCGGCGGCCGGGCGCCCCAGCGAGAGCACGCTTTCCGGCTCGCCCTCCGCACCGGGACGCGAGCACACGGTCCACTGTGGCGGCAACAGCCCGCCCTTGGCCGCGGGCAGGGACTCGGGCGCGTCCGGGATGCCGAGCGGCTCGCCCAGCGGCACCCGGGCCAGGCTCGCCGGCGACGCCTCCTTCAGCTTCGGCGCGGCCGCGTCGGCGATCAGCAGCCCCGACACGAAGTTCAGCACCGGGTGCAGGCGCGCGTCGGCCTCGACATAGACGAACCGGGCGCCCGTGCCCTGCTCGAGGAAAACCACGCCGGGGTCGCGCGGGTCGACCGTGCTCGTGCCCTTGACCAGCGTGAAGACGGCCACGCCGCCGACCGCGAGCGCGGCCACGACCAGGCTGATCAGGACGGTCGTGCCGGCCCGGCGCAGAGGCGAGCGGTGCGGGTCGGGATCGTGGGTGACCAGCGCTGCCACGACCCGCTGCCGGGCGTACTGGTAGGAGTGCAGTTGGTCCTGCCGGGACGGCATGCGTTCAATGTAGAACGCGATGAGGCTCGATGGGGCGGTTACAGCCAGCCATTCCGTCGGAACGCTCGGTATAGGAAGAACGTGAAGGCGAGCATCACGGTGGCGACCACCGGATAGCCGTAGACCCACTTGGTCTCCGGCATGTACTCGAAGTTCATGCCGTAGACGCCGGCGATGGCCGTCCACACGGTCGCGATGCCGGCCCACGCGGCGATCTTGCGCATGTCGTTGTTCTGGTCGACGGTGACCTGCGCGAGCCGGGCCTGCAGGATCGTGTTGAGCAGATCGTCATAGGAGGAGACCTGCTCGACCGTACGGGTGAGGTGGTCCTGCACGTCCCGGAAGTAGCGCCGGATCTCCTTCGGCACCACGCGGTTCTGCGACGAGGTCACCGTGGCGAGCGGGCGCTGCAGCGGCACGACGGCCCGCCGGAACTCCACGATCTCGCGCTTCATCTGATAGATCGCCTGCACCGGGCTGCCCTTGTCGCGGGAGAACGCGGCCTCCTCGATCACGTCCAGGTCGGCCTCCACCTGGTCGGCGACGGACACGTACGCGTCCACGACCCGGTCCGTGACGGCATAGGCGACCGCCCACGGCCCCTGCGCCAGCAGATCGGTGCGCTGCTCGAGCTCGGCCCGGACCGGCGACAGCCGCGCGGCGTCGCCGTGCCGCACCGTGATCACGAACCGGTCGCCCACGAACAGCATCATGTAGCCGGTCTCGACGATCTGCGACGTCTCGGTCAGCTCGCCGTGCGGCACGTACCGCGCGGTCCGCAGCACCAGGAAGTGCACCGCGCCGAACTGCTCCAGCTTGGGCCGTTGCTCGCCCTTGACCGCGTCCTCGACGGCCAGCTCGTGCAGCCCGTACGTCTCCGCGATCGCCGTCATCTCCGCGAGCGACGGCTCGTGCAACCCGAGCCATACGAACGCGTCGTCGCGCCCGCACGCCTCGGCCAGCGCCTGGTCGGGGGTGAACTCGCCGGGCTCGCGGCGGCCCTCGACGTAGACGCCGCAGTCGACGACGGCGCTGCCCTTCCACTCCGGGCCGGCGCCGGCGGGGCGGCCGTCGGGGGTGCCGAGGATGCGGTTCATGGCCCGGACGGGGGCGGTCCACGCCCGCGACAGCGACCTGTTCACGCCCGTCGACCGGCTGCGCCGCACGCTGCTCTCGCTCATGACTGCCTCCCCCAGGGGTGCTCGACCGCGCCGGCTCCTCCGCCGAACCCGCCCGAGATTACGCCCGCAAGGCTCCCCACCCCTTACCCCGCCCAGGTGTGCCCCGGCTGCACTTCGCCGTCGATGACTTGAGCGCCAAAATCTGACAAAGCGCTCTTTCTTGGCCAGATTTTGGCGCACAAGTCATCGACTCCTGCCAGGCGAAGTGCCGCCCGAGCGGAGCGAGGGCCAGAAATAGAGATGCCGGGCAGGCCGTCGCTTCATTCGGGGGGCGAAAGTGCGCGCGGCCCGCCCGGCATCGGGGGCGGGGTTGATGTCAACGCGTCGCACCGCATCACCATGCAGCGCACGCTGCAAGCATTGTGAGCCTCCGCCGGTCCCGGGGCGAACCCGGAACCGGCGGGAAGGCTCGACTGTCGGAAACCCGACAGTCGGGCGCGATCAGGCCCGAAGCTCCTCGATGGCGGCGGCGAGCCGGCGCACACCCTCGTCGATCTGGTCGACGGTCACGGCGGAGAACGCCAGCCGCACGGAGTGCTGCCCGCCCTCGATCAGGAAGTCGGTGCCCTTGACGACGGCGACGCCCTTCTTCATGGCGGCCGGGAACAGCCTGTCCACGTCGACCTCCTCGGGCAGGTCCACCCAGAGGAAGTAGCCGCCGTCGGGCTCGGTGAACGTGGCACCCGGGATGTGCTTGCGCAGCGACTCGGCCAGCACGCGGGCCCGCTCGCCCAGCGCCGTGCTCACCGTCTGCACCGAACGCTCGATGTCACCGGAGACGCAGAACTGGTGCACGATCGCCTCGGACACCATGCCGGGCGAGATGTAGAGGTTGGTGGCCTTCTTGGCGATCGCGTTGATGAGCGCCGCCGGGCCGACGAGGTAGCCCACCCGGACGCCGGGGCAGACCGTCTGGGTGAAGCTCGAGGCGTGCACGACGACGGCGTTCTCGTCGAGCGACAGCATCGAGGGCAGGGCGTCGCCGCGGAACCGGATGTCCACATACGGATCGTCCTCGAAGATCAGGAACTCGTACTGCGCGGCGAGCTCGAGCAGCACGCGCCGCTTCTCCAGCGACAGCGTGATGCCGGCGGGGTTCTGGTAGTTCGGGATGATGTGGGCCAGCTTGGGCCGGACGCCGGACTCGAGCAGCGCGCGCAGCTCCTCGACGTCGATGCCGTCCTCCTGCAGCGTGACCTGGTGCACCTTGGCGCCCAGCGTCTGCAGCCCCAGCAGGGTGCGGTCGTACGTCGGCTTCTCCACCACGACGTCGTCGCCGGGCGAGACGATGTGGTTGAAGAGGAACGCGTCGGCCTGCAGCGACCCGTTGGTGACGATGACCTGATCCGCCGAGACCCGGTGCTTGTCCGCGATCCACTGGCGCAGCGGCAGGTAGCCGACCGACGTGCCGTAGGCGGTCATCCCGGCCGGATCGGCGTCGAAGGCCCGGGCCGCGGCGGCCTTCAGGCCGGCCACGTCGATGATGTCGAGAGAAGGTGCGCCCCGGGCGAATGAGATCAGCTGCTCAGCGGTCATGGGGTCCAGCTTACGAGCCGTGCCGAGTTCATTTTTCATCGTGCCCGGTGCTTCGCCGGCCGTCGCCGCTGCTCCTGTTCCGCCTGCCGGAGGCCGCATTTTCTTTCAGGAACGAACCGCCCGGCACGAGCTTTTCCCGGACAGTGGAGAGCAGGAGCCGGCCCGGCCGGGCGCGCTTCGCGGTCCTGCGCGCCCTCGATATGTGAACGCCCCGCTATCCTCGGCAGGCACCCCCCTCGAACTGGAAGGAACCACTCCATGATCGGTCTGGTACTCGCCGCCGGCGCCGGACGCAGACTGCGTCCGTACACGGACACGCTGCCGAAGGCGCTCGTCCCCGTGGACGGGGAAACCACGATCATGGACATCTCACTGCGGAACCTGGCCGCGGCCGGGCTGACCGACGTGACGATCGTGGTCGGCTACTGCGCGAGCGCGGTCGAGCAGCGCAAGGACGCCTTCGAGCAGAAGTACGGCGTCAAGATCACCCTCGTGCACAACGACAAGGCCGAGGAGTGGAACAACGCGTACTCGCTCTGGCTCGCGCGCGATCACTTCGCGCAGGGTGCGCTGCTGGTCAACGGTGACACCGTCCACCCCGTTAGTGTCGAGCAGACCCTCCTCGCCAACCGTGGCCCGGGCATTCTTCTCGCCGTTGACAATGTGAAGAAGCTGGCTGACGAGGAGATGAAGACGATCTTCTCCGAAGATGGACGGCTCACGAAGATTACGAAGCTCATGGATCCCTCGACGGCGTTCGGGGAGTACATCGGCGCCACCGTCATCGAGGCGTCGGCCGCCGCGGAGCTGGCCGACTGCCTCAAGGCGACCTGGGAGAAGAACCCCGACCTCTACTACGAGGACGGCTACCAGGAGTTCGCCGACCGCGGCGGCGAGATCCGCGCGGCGACCATCGGCGACATCCCGTGGGTCGAGGTGGACAACCACGACGACCTCACCAAGGCGCGGGACATCGCATGCCGCTACTAGCCCGTAGCGTCCAGACCCCGCTGCACATCGACGTGCGGCGGGGCGCTGTGGCGGACCTGGGCAGGATCCTGGCCGACGGCCGCATCTCCTCCGGCGGCGACGTCGCCGTGGTGGTGGGGCCGGGCCAGGGCGAGAAGATCGCCGAGCTGATCCGCCCGACGCTGGGGTCCGCCGACGTCTTCACCACCGGCGGCGGCACCCTCGACGCGGCGATGGAGCTCGGCGCCAAGCTGCGCGCGCGCTCCTACGACGCGGTCGTGGCGATCGGCGGCGGCAAGACGGTCGACACCGCGAAGTACGCGGCCACGCGCTACGCGATCCCGATGGTCTCGGTCGCCACCAGCCTGGCCAACGACGGCATCGCCTCCCCGGTGGCGAGCCTCGTGCAGGACGGGATCAAGGGCTCCTACGGCGTCCACATCCCGCTGGGCGTCATCGTCGACCTGGACTTCGTCGAGAACGGCCCGGAGCGCGTCAACCGGTCCGGCATCGGCGACGTGATCAGCAACATCAGCGCCCTCGCCGACTGGGAGCTGGGCCGGGAGGTCCGCGGCGAGCCGGTCGACGGTCTCGCCGCCTCGCTGGCCCGGATGGGCGCCGAGGCGATGCTGACCATGCCGGGCGACATGTCCGACGACGCGTTCGTGACGGTCCTCGCCGAGTCGCTGATCTCCAGCGGCCTGGCCATGGCGGTGTGCGGCAGCAGCCGGCCCTCCTCCGGCGGCTGCCACGAGCTCATGCACGCCACGGACTCGCTCTTCCCCGACACCGCCTCGCACGGCGAGCTGGCCGGCCTGGGCGCGCTGTTCTGCACGTTCCTGCGCGGCGACGAGAAGCGCTTCGTGCAGATGTCGGAGTGCCTGGCCCGGCACCAGCTGCCCCGGACGCCGTCCGACGTCGGCCTGAGCACCGAGCAGTTCGTCGAGGTCGTCGAGTTCGCCCCGCGGACCCGTCCGGACCGCTACACGATCATCGAACACCTGGCCATGACGCCGGACGAGATCCGCAGGAAGCTGGGCGAGTATGACGACGCCGTCGCCAACGGCTGACCCCCACGGCACCGCCGCACCCCAGCCGCCGCCCGCCGCGGCGCCCGGCGTCCCGACGGCCGCGGACTACTACAACGCCAACCGCGGCGGCGGCCTGTTCAGCGAGGCGGTCAGCCAGCGCCTGGGCGCCCGCATCGCGGTGTTCGCCCACAAGCACCGGCTGGCGCCCACGGTCCTGACCGTGGGCAACCTCGGCCTGAGCTGCCTGGTCTCGTTCATCGTGGTGGCGGCGGCGGACCCGGTGGCCGAGGGCCGGGTGTGGGCCTGGCCGATCGGGCTCCTCGCGCTGCTGGGCTGGCAGTTCGCGTACGCCCTCGACTGCTCCGACGGTCAGCTGGCCCGGGTCACCGGCCAGACCAGCCCGGCCGGTGGCCGCGTCGACGTCCTCTGCGACGTGGCCGGCCAGATCGCCCTGGTGGCGGCGCTCTCGGCCGTCGCCGAGGCGCACGTGCCGGAGACGCCGGGCTGGCTGATCGCGGCCTTCGCCGGCACCTGGATGGTCAACCTGGTGACCTCGGTCATGCAGTCGGGCACCCAGGCGGCCAGCATGGTCACCGGGCGCTCGCTGCCGATCCGGGTGGTCAAGCTGGTCCGCGACTACGGCGCGGTCATCGCCCTCGCCGGGGTGGTCCTGACCGTCGCGCCGCAGCTGACGATCTGGGTCATCGGCGCGTTCACGCTGGTCAACGGCGCCTTCCTGGCGGCGAGCATCGCGTTCTCGGGGCGCGAGGCTTTGCGCGGCTGACCCTTCTCGAGCCGCCCGGTCCTCGAGACCGGGCGGTTTCGGTTCAGTGCCCCAAAGCTGTCAGTTCAGCGCCACCCAGAGGCAGAAGAGCAGGATGAGCAGCGTGAGGAAGACGAGCCTGCGTCGCGCGGCCCGGGCCGCCCGGTTCTCCTCGGCCATCGCCTCGCTGTCGATGCGCCCGATGAGCTCCCGCAGGCCGGTGTCCTGCTGCTCCTGCTCGCCGTCCTTCACCACTCTCAGGTGCGAACGGGCGGCCTTGGACGGCTTACGAGCGTCTCCCACGGCGTCCGGCACCCCCTCTCGCGTCGTCATGTAGACATCGACGGCACATCGAGCGGCTTTAGCTCTCTGCGCGGTTATGGTGAGCCGATGGGAGACCTGGGTCGCCTGGTGCACTCGGCTGCCGAGCAGGTGGCCGCCTATCGCGCGTCGCTGCCGGACCGGCCGGTCGGCGTGCCGATCCCCCAGCCGGTGTTGGCCAAAGCGTTCGGCGGCCCGCTGCCCGCCGGCCCCACCCCGCCCGAGCAGGTGCTCGCCGACCTGGTCGCCGCGGCCGAGCCGGGCCTCGTCGCCAGCGCCGGCCCCCGCTACTTCGGCTTCGTCACCGGCGGCGCCCTGTCCGCGGCCACCGCCGCCGACATCCTCGCCGCGGGCTGGGACCAGCTCGCCTACAACGCCGTCTCGTCCCCGGCCGCCATCGCCGCTGAGGCCGCCGCGGGCACCTGGCTCAAGGAACTGCTGGGCATCCCGCCCACGGCGTCCACCGGCTTCGTCACCGGCGCCCAGGCCGCCAACACCGTGGGTCTCGCCGCGGCCCGCCACCGGGTCCTGGCCGACGCGGGCTGGGACGTCGAACGCCGTGGCCTGCTCGGGGCCCCGCCCGTCCGCGTGCTCGCCGGCGAGGAACGCCACGGAACCATCGACCGCTCGCTGCGCCTCCTCGGCCTCGGCACCGACGCGGTGGAGGCGGTGCCCGCCGGCCCGAACGGCGCGATCGACCTCGCGGCCCTGCGCTCCTCGCTGCGTGCCGGGCCCACGATCCTGTGCCTGCAGGCGGGCAACGTGAACACGGGCGCCTGCGACCCGCTCCGCGAGGCCACCGAGCTCGCCCACGAGCACGGCGCCTGGGTGCATGTGGACGGTGCCTTCGGATTGTGGGCCGCCGCCGGTCCCACCACCCGTCACCTCGTGGACGGCCTCGAGCTGGCCGACTCGTGGGCCTGCGACGGCCACAAGTGGCTCAACGTCCCGTACGACTCGGCCTTCGCCTTCTGCGCCCGCCCCGACATCCACGCGGCGGCCATGTCCTACACGGCCGCCTATCTGACCGGATCGGGCAGCACCCCGGCGGGCGCGGACCTCACGGCCGAGTCCTCCCGCCGGGCGCGCGGCTTCGCCGTCTGGGCGGCCCTGCGCGAGCTGGGCAGCGACGGTGTCGCCGAGCTGGTCGACCGCTGCTGCGCCCTGGCCCGCCGGTTCGCCACGGGCCTGACCGAGGCCGGCTTCGAGATCGCGAACGACGTGGTCCTCAACCAGGTCCTGGTCGGCTTCGGCAGCGACGAGCGAACCGACCGCGTGGTCGCCGCGATCCAGGCGGACGGCACGTGCTGGGCGGGCGCGACGACCTGGCGGGGCCGGCGCCTGATGCGGATCTCGGTCTCCAACTCGACCACGACCGCGGAGGACGTGGACCGCTCGATCGCCGCCATCACACGCCTCGCCGGACTTCATCCAGCGCCGCATTAAGCAGGCACGGGGGCAAGCCCCCATGATCCCCCCATGACCAGGGGGTCACTCGTTCTGAGCTGGGGAAAGTTGAGCGGAGGGCGTGGGATTCGAACCCACGGAGACGCGGAACGCCTCACCGGTTTTCAAGACCGGCGCCATCGGCCACTAGGCGAGCCCTCCCGACAGCGGCGGTCTCAGTCTGCCAGATCGGTGCACGTGGGGCCGAGCGGATCCGGCCGCAGCCGCATTGTCAGGGGTCAGGGCGTCGGTTGTACGGGCTCCGCGCACCGGAAGCGGGGCGGGCGGGCCCGACGCGCGGTTTTCTGTCGTACCCCCGGGGCATGGTGTCGGTATGCACGCAATCGTGGTCGAGAAGCCCGGCGGTCCGGAGGCGCTCGTCTGGAGCGAGGTGCCCGATCCGCAGCCGGGGCCCGGGGAGGTCGTCGTCGAGGTGACCGCCGCCGCGGTCAACCGGGCCGATGTCATGCAGCGCCAGGGGCACTACCCGCCACCGCCGGGGGCTCCGCCCTATCCCGGGCTCGAGTGCGCCGGGGTGATCGCCGCGGTCGGGGACGGGGTGACCGGCCACCACGTCGGCGAGCGCGTCTGCGCCCTGCTCTCCGGGGGCGGCTATGCCGAGCAGGTGGCCGTCCCGGCCGGTCAGCTGTTGCCGATTCCGCAGGGCTTGTCGCTGCAAGAGGCGGCGGCGCTGCCCGAGGTCGCCTGCACGGTCTGGTCCAACGTCGTCGACATCGCGCGCCTCCGCAAGGACCAGACCCTGCTGGTGCACGGCGGCGGCGGGGGCATCGGCACCTTCGCGGTCCAGCTGGGCAAGGCCCTCGGCGCCACGGTGCTGGTGACGGCCCGCGAGCCCAAGCACGAGCAGCTGCGTGCCCTCGGCGCCGACCTGGCCATCGACTACACCACCACCGACTTCGTCGAGGCGGTGCGCGACGCCACCGGCGGGCGCGGGGCCGACGTCATCCTCGACATCATCGCCGCGAAATACCTGGCACGGAACGTCGACGCGCTCGCGCCCGACGGGCACATCGTCACCATCGGCATGCAGGGTGGCAGCAAGGCGGAGCTCAATTTCGGCGCGCTCATGGCCAAGCGCGGTTCCCTCTCCGCCACGACCCTGCGTGCCCGCCCGGCCGCCGACAAGTCGCGCATCGTCCGGGGCGTCCGCGACCGCATCTGGCCTCTGGTCGATGCCGGCGCGATCCGGCCGGTCGTCGACCGCGCCCTGCCGATGAGCGAGGCCGCCGCGGCCCATCGGCTCATGGAGGAGAGCAGCCACCTGGGCAAGATCCTGCTCCTGCCGTGACCGGCGGGGCGCCTGAATCCGGTCGCGCGCCCGGGATCCGGCGGTTCATCATGGGTGGATCATGAGTAGCAGATTGAAGGCCATGGCCCGCGAGACGGTGGCCATCGCCGAGCGCGGGTCCTATCTCGACGGATCGGGCGCCGAGGTGCGGATCGACGTGCGACCGGCCGTCGCGGGCACCCGTCTGCACCTCCCCGAGGAGGTGCTGGCCGAGCCCGGGGACGTGCGGGCCGAGGCCGGCGTGGCGGAGCGCGGCACGGTCGAGGTGACCGGCGAGTCCACTCTGGCCGCCGCGCGGCGGCTGGGGGCCGAGGGCGATGTCGCCGCGCTCGTCTTCGCGTCGGCGCGCAATGCCGGCGGCGGGTTCCTCAACGGGGCGAAGGCGCAGGAGGAGAGCATCGCGCGCGGCTCGGCGCTCTATCCGTGCCTGCTGGCCGCGCCGGAGTTCTACGCCCACCACCGGGCGCACGCGGAGCTCACCTACTCCGACCGGGTCATCCACTCGCCGCGCGTGCCCGTCTTCCGCGACGATCGCGGGGACCTGCTGCCGGCGGCCTACCCGGTGTCGTTCCTGACCGCCGCCGCGCCGAACCTGGGCGCGATCCGGCGCAACCAGCCGGAGCTCGCCGACCAGGTGCCCGCGGTGCTGCGCCGCCGGGCCGCGCGCGTGCTGGCCGTCGCCGCGGCGCACGGGCACCGCCGGATCGTGCTCGGCGCCTGGGGCTGCGGGGTCTTCGGGAACGATCCCACCACTGTGGCCCGCGCGTTCGCCGACGCGCTGCGGGATCGCCCGTTCGAGCGGGTGGTCTTCGCGGTCCTGGGCCCCAACAGGCCCGAGTTCAGCGCCGTTTTCGCAGGTGAGAGGCGAGGCACGGACCCGATTGGTGAACGAACAATCGGGTAGCAATCGGACACGGGAGCCGGGTGAATCTGGCAATTCGCCGGAAATCCGCCGAGGATTTGTGTTGGCATGATCGGCGGAATCACCCAATTGCCCGGGTTCCCATTGTCGTCGCTCGAACGGGTGACGACGATCGCCACGGCCCAGTGACGGTGCCGTGACGAATGGGATTCGCGAGAGAGCCTCGGGCCGAGCTCGGAGGCTTCGCTGTCCCGACCGTCCACCGGCCGTGTCCTGGCCGCCGGCGCCCTGGCGCTGGCCGTGACCGTACCGGCCCTCGAATCCGTGGAAAATCCCGCCGAAGCGCACCCCCCGCACCACGCGGCAGCGCCGGCCGTCCCGGCGGCGCAGGAGCCGCTCGGCGATTTCCGCTCCCAGGACCGTGCGGCGTCGCGGTCGTTGGCCCGGCGCACCGCCGCCCGGCCCGCCGCGGCCGCATTGCGCGCGGCGACACGTCAAGTTCTGGCCGTACGCCGTGCGGAACAGACCCGGCGTACGGTCGAGGCGCGTGCGGCGGCGGAGCGCCGTGTCGAGGCAGCGGCCCGCAAGGCTGCCGCCGCTGAACGTCGGGCCGAGGCAGCGGCCCAGCGCCGTGCCGAGCTCCGGGCCGCGGCTGTGGCCGAGCGCCGCGCCACGGCGAAGCGCCGCCTGGCAACGCTGGAGCGCCGGTCCGTGGCCCGCATCCGGACCGCGCCGAAGAGGTTCGCCGCGGCGGCACCGAAGCGGGTGCGCTCGGCCGTGCGGCGCGCCCCGGCGCGGATGTCGGCCATGCTCGCCTATGCGCGGTCGCAGGTCGGCAAGGGCTACACGCCGGGGGCCTCGGGGCCGCACGCCTTCGACTGCTCCGGGTTCACCAAGAGTGCGTACGCGCTGATGGGTCTCGACCTTCCGCACTCGTCGGGCGGGCAGGCGGCCCGGGCCCGCATGGTGTCGCGGTCCGAGGCGCGGCCGGGCGACCTGGTCGTCGGGCCGGGGCACGTGGGCATCTACATGGGCGGCGGGATGATGATCGACGCGGGCAACTCGCGGACCGGGGTGGTCTACCGCAAGCTCTACCGGGGGTTGCACATCGAGCGCTTCTGACGACTTCGCCGGGGATCCGGCCCGCGTGCCGGGCCGGGTCCGCTCGCAGGCGTCGGAGTCGCGCCCGCGACCGTCAGGGCGGGCTCGTGCGTGTGGGCTTCAGGGCGGCGTGCCTGCGGACGTCAGGGCGGGCCCGTGCCTGCGGGCTTCGAGGTGGGGCTCGTGCCTGCGAGGTTCAGCGGCGGGGCTCGCGCCCGCGGGCGTCAGGGGCGGGGGAGGGTCAGGCGGACGGTGGTGCCGGTGCCCGGTTCGCTCTCCAGGTGGATGCTGCCGTGGTGCGTGTCGATGATCGAGCGGACGATGGCGAGGCCCAGACCCGGTCCCGGCGTGGCCATGGTGTCCGCGGCCGCGCTGCGGAAGAACCGGTCGAAGACGTGCGGCAGGTCGCCGGGGGCGATGCCCACGCCGGTGTCCGTGATCACCAGCTCGGGCTCCTCGCCGGTCGAGCTGACGACCGCGATCTCCCCGCCCGCCGACGTGAACTTGATGGCGTTGACGATCAGGTGGTTGAGGGCCTGCTGGAGCCGCTTCGCGTCGCCGCGGGCCGGCACCGGCGCGGCCGTCCGGTCCAGCAGCCGCACCCGCCGGTGCTCGGCCAGCGGGCGGCAGGCCGACACCACCTGGTGGACCAGGTCGGCGAGATCCACCTCGGCCAGGTCGAGCACCATGCCGTCGTCGTTGAGCCGGGCCACGGTCAGCAGGTCGTCGATCAGGCGCAGCAGCCGGTCCGAGTTGCGCTGCATCACCGACAGGAAACGCTGCGAGGTCTCGCTGTCGAACTCGTCGTCCAGAAGCATCTCCAGGTAACCGCGGATCGAGGAGAGCGGCGTCCGCAGCTCGTGGCTGACGTTGGCGAGGAACGAGTCCTTCATCCGGTCGAGCTGACGGAGCCGGTCGGCGATCTCGCCGGCGTGCCGGGCGTAGCGGCGCAGTTCCAGCTGGACCGAGGCGTGCCGGGCGAGGCTGCGCAGCGCGCGGCGCTGAGCCGCGGTCAGCTGCCGGGGTTCCTGGTCGATGACGCAGACCGTGCCGACCGCGTGGGTCCCGTCCAGCACGACCGGCGCACCGGCGTAGAACCGGACACTGGCGTCACCGAGCACGAAGGGATTCTGGCCGAACCGGGGATCCACCGTGGCGTCCGGCACCTCGAGCAGCTCGTGACCGCGGACCGTGTGCGCGCAGAACGAGGCGTCCCGGTGCGTCTGGTCGATGTCGATGCCGACCTTGGCCTTGAACCACTGCCGGTCCTCGTCGACGAGGGTGACCAGACCCATCGGGGTGCCGCAGATCTCGGACGCGAGCAGCGCGATGTCGTCGAAGTCCTGCTCCGGAAGGGTGTCGAGCACCCCGGCATCCCGCAGGGCCGCGAGCCGGGCAACCTCGTCCTCCGGCAAAGGAGCGCTCACGTTGTGATCGTGCCACCGGCCCCGGCCGGTGGGGGCGGTTTCCGCACTGTGCCGGACAGCAGTCGGGCACCCGCACGACGGCGGGTGCCCGACTCGCTGGCCGTTCCGGCTCAGGACCGGCCGATCACCACCGGGCACGGGGATCTGTGCCGCACGTACCCGGTCGGATGTCTGACCCGACTATCTCCCGGCGCAAGCCCCGCGGCGCGCACCACCTGTGCGTTTTCTCCCCGGGTACCGCCGGGGGACGCCACCCGGCCGGTACCGCGACGAAAGCGGCTGGACATTTCCGCTGGTTACTCTCGGCTCGACCGGGGCATCTGGTCACGAAGAGCACCAGACGAGAAGGGCGACGCGTATGAGCTTGGAGCGTCCGGTGGCGCCGGATCCCTACGACCTTCTGCCGCAGGTGCCCGCCTTCGCGGTGACCAGCACGGATGTGACCGACGGTCAGCAGCTCGAGGACCTGTTCGCGCACACCAGCGTCGGCGGCAAGAACCTCTCCCCGCAGCTCGCCTGGTCCGGCTTCCCGGCCGAGACCCGGGGCTTCGTGGTGACCTGCTTCGACCCCGACGCCCCCACCGGCAGCGGCTTCTGGCACTGGGTGGTCGTGAACCTCCCGGCGTCGGTGACCGAGCTGCCGCGCGGCGCGGACCCGCTGCCCGACGGTGCCTTCAGCATCCGGTCGGACTACGGCGACGCCGGGTACGGCGGTGCGGCGCCGCCGCCCGGGGACCGGCCGCACCGGTACGTGTTCGCGGTGCACGCCATCGACGTCGACCGGCTGGAGGTGGGTGCGGACGCGACGCCGGCGTACGTCGGGTTCAACCTCGCCTTCCACACGCTGGCGCGGGCGACGATCCGGCCGACCTACCAGATCCGGGGCTGACCCGGGCCTGTCAACCGGGGCCGGGGTGACGCCGACCGGTCGCAGGGGGCCCGGCCGGACTCGCAGGTCTCGGGCGCGGGCCTGGCCGGTCTCGGGCGCGAGCCGGTCTCGGCCTTGGGTGCGGGCTGGTTCCGGTCTTGGGTGCGGGCTGGTTCCGGTCTTGGGCGCGGGACGGTCCCGGTAACGACGAAGCCCGCCGGACTTTGCCGGCGGGCCTGGTCACTGCTGTGGTGCTCGTCAGCCGGGCACCTTGGCGACGACGAAGACCGACTGTCCGAACGGCGGCTTCATGACGCTCTCGGCGGCCTTGGTGACGGGCAAGACGAGCTTGTCGTAGAAGCTCACCATGCCGCCCTCCTTCGGGGCCAGCTTGAAGATGCTGGTCGCGCCGTAGTAGCCGATGAGGCCCAGGGCGTTCGCGTAGTGCAGCTTCTCGATGGTGAGGCCCGCCTCGGTCATCGCGGCGCGCATCGTCTTCTTGGTGTAGCGGCGGATGTGGCCCGTCGCGATGTCCACGTGGCTCATGGCGAACATGAAGGCCGGGACGATGAGGATGATCCGGCCGCCCGGGCGGACGAGCTCGGCCATGCTGCGCAGCGCGCCCACGTGGTCCTCGATGTGCTCGAGGACGTTGTAGGACACGGCGGCGCTGTATTCGCCGGCGGCGTCGGCAGCAGGGAGGAGCATCTGCCGGACGTCGATCTTGGGGTGGTCCGCCAGGCGCTCCTTGAGCTGCACCAGGCGGTCCGGGTCCGCCTCGGTGGCGGTGAAGTGCGGGACGTGCTCCGACCAGGCGAGTGCGTAGTCGCCCAGCCCGCTGCCGATCTCGATCGGGTTGTCCCCCAGGTAGGGGATCGCCAGCTCGACGAACCACTGACGGTGGTTCACGGCCGTCGCGAGGCCCTCGAGCACTTCGGACTGGATCCGCTGGTCTCCAGTGATGTCTGCCATAAGTGTTGGTTCCCTCGTCTTGCCGATCCGAGCTGACAGCGGGACCGGAAGAGATTAACCAACCGGCGCACGCAACCGAAAGTTGAACGGAGCCGTCCCGCTCATTTTTGGCCTGATTGAGACATTGCCCCTCGGGGTACCCCAACCGCTTACCCATCATGCACGACACGGGCCAGCCATCGTTTAAGGCGACGTACATATCGGGTCGATCACGCCTCGGACGCCCGTCACTGGACTGTTACCAAGCTCGGTTAGGCTCGCCGATGCTATGACGATTACGGGTATTGACTCGACAGGCCAGTCGCCGAAGCGCGAGGCCGCCGCCGAAGACCTGGATGCGGAGCTGCGCGCCCTGGAGCACGACGTGGCGGCGCGACCCGTGTCAGTCATACCCGTCGATGCCTCGACGGCGGTCGCCGAGCCGGAGGTCGTGCCCCGCCCCCGCTGGTGGCGCTCTCTCACCTGGCGGGACGCGCTCGCGCTCGCGAGCTTCGTCGCGGTGGCGCTGTTCCTGACGCTGCCGCTGTGGCTCAACCTTGATCATGAGTTGCGCGATGATCCACAGGATCAGGCTTTCTTCGAGTCGATGCTGGCGCACGGTGCTCGGGTAGTCACTGATGGCGCTTATCCGTTCTTCACGGATCGCTTGAATTACCCCGATGGTGTGAACTTGATGGCCAACACCTCGGTGCTGGCCGTTTCGATCCCGATGACGCCCGTCACTGTGATGTTCGGTCCGCATGTGGCGTTCAACGCGTTTCTCACGCTCGCCTTGGCCTTTACCGGCATCTCGTGGTATTTGGTGCTCTCCCGGCAGTTCGTCGCCTCGCGGCTGGCCGCCTGGGTCGGCGCGCTGTTCGCCACGTTCGCGCCGAGCATGGTCTCGCACGCCGGCGGCCACCCCAACATCGTCTCCCAGTTTCTCGTGCCGCTGATCATCTGGCGCACGCTGGAGCTGCGCCGGCCCGGCCGCGCGGTGCGCAACGGGCTGATCCTCGCCGGCCTGCTGGTGTGGCAGGCGTTCATCAACCTCGAGATCCTCTTCATGACCGCGGTGGGGCTCGGCCTCTACTGCGCGGTCATGGCGATCGTCCGGCGCAAGCGCGAGCCCGGCGAGATCGTGGCCTTCCTGCGCGCCCTCGGCG
>CAKUMG010000013.1 GCA_934667465.1 uncultured Actinoplanes sp.
GCAGGGGTCTGGCGCATCGACCTGCCGCTCGTGCGGGAGGATCGCGTGCACGTAACGGTCTCGACCGGATCGGCCGTCCGGGGCCGCGCCGACCGTGTGGTCCACCGGCGCCCGCTCCGGCCGGGGCCGCGCGGGCCGCGCAGCTACGCGGCGAGGGCAACTCCCTGGCCGCGATCGCCGCGGCGCTCAACGCCGAGGCGGTCCCCACGCCCTCGGGCAAGGGGACCTGGACGCGCAGCAGCGTGCAGTACACGCTCGCCCAGCTCGCCAAGCAACAGGACCAGGAAGCCGGCGGCTGACGAGCGGGGCCCGGGCGCTCGAGGTCGTGACGGTGACCCGCTACGGAGCCCCGCACGGTGGCTACGGATCGCGCCCAGTACGGACACCCCACAGTGCCAGCTCTTGACCTACAGCTCAGCCATTGCGGCGACCCGGCGCGGGAGTCCAGGACCCGCCCACGACGAGCGCCGCCCCCGCCGCCGGTGACAGCTTTTGACCTGACCGCGGGCACTTCTCGGCAGCGCCCGGGAGTCCTGCACCGACCACGACGGACACCGTCCCCATGCTTGACGGTTGTGAAGTGGATCGATTTCTTTTAAGCCGTTTGGTGGACGCTGGCAGCATTGCAGCATGCCTGGCTTGCGAGACCTGCTGACGACGCTGCGCTCAGGACGAACTCGTGACCGGGTACCTCCGGTGACGGCGCCTCCGGCCCCCGCGAAGCATCCCCGTCGGTCGCGTCGCACGGCGGGGACGAGTGGCACGTCCGGCGCGAAGACGCGCAGGCTGTCCGCCGCACGACGGCTGCACGTCGGCGGCAGCGGCACGGAACCGATCGTGTTACAGGTCAAACCGGACTGGCGCACCAGCGCCACCGCGATCGGCAGCATCGTATCCGTGCTCCTGGTAGCGGCCGGCCTGTTCTACACCAACCAGGCCAACCGCAAACAGCAGGACCTGGTCACCCAACAGCAGGTCGCCGACCGCTTCGGCGCCGCCATCGACCAACTTGGTCAGGAAGACGAGAAAGGCAGCAGCAAGCTGTCGATCCGGCTCGGCGGGATCTACGGCCTGCAACGACTGATGATCGACTCCCCGCGTGACGAATCGGCCGTGGTCCAAGTGCTGTCCGCCTTCGTACGCACCCATGCCGAACGCCCAAAGAGCCTGCCAAAGACCGTTCCTGCATCCCCCGCCGATGTGCGAGCCGCCATATCAGTCCTGGGTAAGCGGCCCCACCCCGACATCCGCCTCGACTTAACCGACACCCTGCTCGGCCTCGCCCGCTCCGACCTCGCCAACTTGGACCTGAGCGACGCGGACCTGAACAGCGCGGACCTGGCATACGCGGACCTGCGCAACACGGACCTGAACGGCGCGGACCTGTACGGCGCGGACCTGAACGGCGCGGACCTGAACGGCGCGGAACTGAGGGGCGCGGACCTGAGCGACGCGGACCTGTACAGCGCGGACCTGAACGGCGCGGACCTGCTTATGGCGGACCTGGAGGAAGCGGACCTGAACTACGCGGACCTGAACAACGCGGACCTGAGGGGCGCGGACCTGCTCAAGGCGGACCTGAGCAGCGCGGACCTGAGGGGCGCGGACCTGCTTATGGCGGACCTGGAGGACGCGGACCTGAGAGGCGCGGACCTGAGCGGCGCCGTCCTGAAACAAAACCAGCTGAATGCGGCGATGGTCAACGAGTTCACAACCCTGCCCGATGGTCTCACCAGGCCAGCACCGTCACCCACGCTCTGACCTGGACAGAGACGCCTGCCCCGCACCTACGCCACATCAAGATCGTTCACACCTTCCCATAACGCCGCCCAGGAGAGATAGATGATCTTCGGCAACGATGCGAAGTGGGTCGACTGCACGTGCGCAGCGTGACTAGGTTGGTACCGATCGATGATCAACGGGGAGGAACATCGATGACCGACACCGCCGAGTCGACGGGCACCACACCGGACACCGCTGCCGCGCTCGCCGCGTTGCAGGACCAGGTCGACGACCTGACCGCGGCGGTGGAGGCGCATCAGCGCGTGTTCGAGCAGCTGCGCGCCGCGGGCCTGCTGCCGCAGCACGACGACGGCCGCAGCCGGTGACCGGGCCTGTGCCTTCACCGGATCGGTCGTTGCCGGTCGCGGTCACCGAGCGGGTCACGGCGGCGGCCCAGCGCACCCGCCACCTGCGGGAGCGTGCGGCCTTTCTTGACGCCCAGCACGGCCCGGCCACCGCGGAGTCGGCCCCGGCCTCCCGTGCCGAGCGGGACCGGCTGCTGGCCGTCCACGAGGTCGCCGCCGCGTTCTACCGTGCCCAGCTCGACGGCCCGGACGGCGACGGCCCGACCCGCTACCTGGCCGCCCGTGGCGTGCCCGTCGACGGCAGGTGGGTGGTGGGCTACGCCCCCGACCGGCCGGCCTCGCTGGTCAACGAGCTGCGCCGGCGCGGCTTCACCGACACCGAGATCGTCGCGTCCGGGCTGAGCTCCACCAGCCGCTCCGGGCAGCTGGTCGACCGGTTTCGGAACCGGGTGATGGTCGGCGTGCGCGACCACCTCGACCCGCGGCACCCGGTCATCGCCTTCGTCGGTCAGGCCCCGCCCGGCGCCGCCGACGACGTGACGCCGGTGCTGCATTCCCCCGGCACCGCCCTGTTCCGCCCGGGCGTGGCCGTGTTCGGCCTGGCCGAGCAGGCCGAAGCCCATCCGTCGGCCGCTGCGCCGGTGGTGGCCACCGACGCCCTGGCTGCCATCGTGGCCGCGGAGAGCGACACCGTCACCGCGGTGGCACCGTGCACGCCGGCGCTGACCGCCCGGCAGGCCGCCACGCTGGTCGGCGCGTTCGACACCGCCGCCGGGATCGTGGTCACCGTGCGCGGCGGTGACGACGGGCGCCGGGCCGCCGAGCGCGCGTACGCGGTCCTGGCCCCGGCCTACCGCCACCACCCGAGCAGGCCAGGGCCGCTGATGGCCGCCCGGCCCGACGACCTGGCCGACACCCCGCCGCTGCTCGACGTCGTGGTCACCGGGCACGTCGCGTGGGCGTCGCGGTTCGTCAGCGACGCCGGCCGCCGAGGTGCTGCCCGCACCGTGCAGGCGATGCTGGCCGATGCCGACCCGGAGACCGCCGCCCGCCTCGGCGACTACACCGCCCGCCGCCTCGGTGTCCCCATGGCCACGCCCACCGCGGCGCCGGCCGCCACGCCCGCGGCCGTGCCCGAGAGTTCCCCGCCGGCGCCGCAGGTCCTTGCCGGTGCGGCCACCCCGACCGGCCCACCGGCCGGCCCTGACGTCGCTGCGCCCAGCGCGCCGGCGTCGCCGTCGACCGAGTCCGTCTCACCCGGCGCCGTCCAGGAGACCACTGATGAACCACTATGGGGCTCAGGCCCGCCAGCACTGGCAGGAGTACCTGCCGCAGAGGTACGCGACGTTGAGCGACCCGAGCAGCTATTTCTCGACTTTGGGGGAGCAGGCAGCAGTCCAGATCGAGCAGCGCAGCCGGGAGCTGGCCGGAGCGGACCAGCCCGGGGAGGGCTACCTGGCCAAGCTCGGCCGGCTGAACAACGCGAAGATGCGCGCGGAGGAGGAGATTCTGCCGGAGCTGATCCTGATCGCTCCGGAGACCAGCGACACCCCGGACGGCGAACCGTCGAGCGCGACGGTGAGCGACGAGTGGGTGCCGAGGGTAGAGGATCCGACGCACCCGTACTGGCAGCAGGTGGCCGAGCAGGAGAACGACCTGATCGAGGACCCGCCGAGCCGGTAACCCCGAGCGCTGACCCGGCCCCCGCGCTCCCCCGTGCAGCAGGGGCCGGGTCAGCTCCACCCGAACAGCCCGAGCCCGAACAGCCCGAGCCGGGGCTGCTCGAGCCCGAGCAGCCCGCGGCCGCGCTCGAGCAGCCCGGCGGACAGGGCGCCGCACAGCCTGTCGACCCGGGTGTCGAGCGCGACGACGACCAGCCCGCCGCCGAGCAGGCCGCCGCCGCGGAGCAGCTGGCCGAGTCCGATACCCCGGTGGTCTACCGGCCGGCCGACGTGTGGGGCGCGGTGCCCGGGGTGGAGGCCGCGCGGCTGCCGCTGAACCTCGCCGCCCTGCGCACGCTGCGCACGGTGCAGGCCGAGGACCGGCCCGCCACCGCCGACGAGCAGGCCGTGATGGCCCGCTGGACGAGCTGGGGGGCGCTGCCGGGGATCTTCGAGTCGCGCACCAACCACCCGAACTACGCCAAGTACGCCACCGAACGCGCCGAGCTGCGCGAGTTGCTCAGCGATGCCGAGTACGCCGCGGCGGAACGCACCACGATCAACGCGCACTACACCGACCTGACCTACGTCGAGGCCATCTGGCAAGCCGCCGCCGAGCTCGGTTTTGACGGCGGGACCGTGCTGGAGCCGGGCTGCGGCGCCGGGATCTTCATCGGCCTGGCCCCGCAGGGCGCCCGGGCGGTCGGCGTCGAGCTGGACCCGGTCACCGCCGGGATCGCGGCCGTGCTGTATCCGAACGCCGAGATCCGCACCGAGAGCTTCGCCGACACCCGCGCCCCGGCCGGCGCTTTCGACCTGACCGTGGGCAACGTGCCGTTCGCCGACGTCAAGCTGCACGACCGCAAACACAACGCGGGTAAGCACGTCATGCACAACCACTTCCTGATCAAGAGCCTGCACCTGACCCGGCCCGGCGGTCTGGTCATGGCGCTGACCTCGCGCTACACGATGGACTCGGCGAACCCGGCCGCCCGGCGCGAGATGATGCAGCTCGCCGACCTGGTCGCCGCGATCCGGCTGCCGACCGGCGCGCACGAGCGCACCGCGGGCACCCAGGCCATCACCGACCTGCTGATCCTGCGCCGCCGCGAACCCGACCGGGAGCCCTCCGGCGCCTCCTGGGAGCAGATCCGGGCCTTGGACGTCGAGACCACCGCCGAGCAGGGCGACCAGGTCAACGAGTACTTCTTCCACCGCCCGCAGCACGTGCTCGGCGAGATGACCCTGGGCCGCGGCATGTACCGCGACGGCGAACTGATCGTCAAGCGCACCGGCTATGCGTCCGCGCAGCTGCACGAGGTGCTGCGCGACGTCGTCGAACGCGCCCGCGCGACCGGGCTGACCATGAGCCCCCGCGAGGCGGGTCTCGAGCGGGAGCCGGTGGCGGTGCTGGCCCCGGCCGACCGCGGGCCCGGGCACATCGAGCAGCTCGCCGACGGGTCGTTCACCACCGTGACCGAGGGCCAGGTCGTCGAGCACCCGTGCCCCGCGTCCCAGGCCGGCGAGCTGCGCGCGTTGCTCGGGCTGCGCGACACCGTGACGGCGCTGCTGGCCGCCGAAGCCGCGAGCCTCGACGACGGGGACGAGTCCGGCGCCACCCCGGACCCCGCCTCCCCGGCGGGACTGCGCGCGCAGCTGGGCGTCCGCTACGACGCCTACATGGCCGCGTACGGGCCGCTCAACCGCTTCACCCTCAAGCGCACCGGCCGCTACGACCCGCAGACCGGCGAGCCCAAGACGGCCCGCCAATACCCGGCGATGGGCGGGTTCCGCCGGGTCGACCCGCACGCCGCCGCGGTGTTCGCGCTGGAGGACTTCGACGACGCCCACCAGCGCGCCACCAAGGCCGACATCTTCACCCAGCGGGTGATCCTGCCCCGCGCGGCAGCGTTGGGCGCCGACACCGCCGAGGACGCCCTGGCGATCTGCCTCGACGCGCACGGCGACGTGCGACTGGGCGAGGTCGCCCGGCTGCTCGGCGTCGACGAGAGCGAGGCCCGCGCGGCGCTCGGGGAGCTGGTCTACGACGACCCGGGCACCGGCGACGTGGTCGAAGCCGCCGGCTACCTGTCGGGCAACGTGCGGACCAAGCTCGCCGCCGCCCGCGCCGCGGCCGAGACCGACGCCCGCTTCGAGCCCAACGTGCGCGCCCTGGCCCGGGTGATCCCCCGCGACCTGGGCCCCGGCGAGATCGACGCCGCGTTCGGCGCGCCGTTCATCGACGCCCAGGTCGTGCAGCAGTTCCTGCAGGAGGCGCTGCACGACCCCGGCCTGCGCGTGGAGCACACCGGCGGCTCCGACTGGCGGGTCCGCGGGCAACGCTACGGCGTGCAGGCCCGCTCCACCTGGGGCACCCCGGGCATGGCCGGTCCGGACCTGGCGCAACGGCTGCTGACCAAGACCCCGATCCGGGTGTTCGAGGAGGTCGAGGACGGCAAGCGGGCCCTGGACGCCGAAGCCACCGCCGCCGCGCAGGCCAAGGCCGCCGAACTCGAGGAACGCTACGCGGCCTGGGTGTGGGAGGACCCGAACCGCGCGGCCGCCATCGCCGGACGCTACAACGACATGTTCAACAACTCCGTGCCGCGCTCGTACGTCGGCGTCACCCGCACCCTGCCCGGCCTGGCCGCCACGTTCACCCCGCGCCCGCACCAGGTCGAGGCGGTCACCCGGATCGTCAACGAGCCCGCCGTCGGGCTGTTCCACGCCGTCGGCGCCGGCAAGACCGCGGTCATGGCCATGAGCGCGATGGAGCAGCGCCGCCTCGCTCTGGTCACCAAACCCGCGATCGTCGTGCCGAACCACATGCTGGAGCAATTCTCGCGCGAGTTCCTGCAGATCTACCCGCAGGCCAAGCTCCTGGCCGCCGGGCGCGACGACACCAAGACCCCGGAACGCCGCAGGCAGTTCGTGGCCCGCTGCGCCACCGGCGACTGGGACGCGGTCATCATGGCCGCCAGCACGTTCGAGTCGCTGCCGCTGTCGAAGGAAGAGCAGCAGAAGGTCCAGGACGCCGAGCTGCAGGAGCTGCGCGACAAGATCGTCAGCGCCGGGCAGCAGGCCATCGCCAACGGCGAGAATCCGCACCGCTCCGCCGGCGTCAAACGGCTGCAGAAAGCGCTGCTCAAGAAGGAAGAACGGATCAAGGCCAAGCTCGACAAGGTCAAGGACACCGGGCTGGGCTTCGAGGCCACCGGCGTCGACTTCGTCTACCGCGACGAGCTGCACGAGCTGAAGAACGACACCATCACCAGCTCGATCAGCGACGCCCAGAACGACGGCTCCGACCGGGCCGTGGACTTCCGCATGAAGATCGACTACCTGCGCCGCGAGCGCGGCCTGCGGGTGGTGTGCGGGGCGACCGCCACACCGATCGCCAACAGCGTGCGCGAGCTGTACGTCGTCACCCGCCAGCTACGCCCCGACCTGCTGCAGGCCACCGGCACCACCGACTTCGACACCTGGGCGTCCACGTTCGCCAAGGTCGTCACCGCGATCGAGGTCTCCCCCACCGGGGCCGGCTTCCAGATGCGCTCCCGGCTGGCCAAGTACACCAACGTGCCCGAACTCAGCTTGATGATGCGCACCTTCGGCGACGTGCGCACCCCCGATGACCTGGCCCTGCCCACGCCGGCGCTGACCGTGCGCGAGGACGGCCAGCGCGCCCCGCACATCGTCACCATGGACGCCTCCGACGAGCTGGCCTGGTTCATCTCCACCCTCGACGAGCGCGTCGAGCGGGTCCGCACCCGCCAGGTCGAGCCCGAGGTCGACAACATGCTGAAAATCTCCGGCGAGGCCCGCTCGGCGTCGCTGGACATGCGCCTGATCGGCCAGCAGCAACTGACCCCCGGCAAGGTCGACGCCGCCGCCACCACGATCGCCGCGATCTGGGCCGACACCCGCGACACCCTCTACCCCGGCAGCGACTCCCCCGGCGCCCTGCAGATCGTGTTCTGCGACCAGAGCACCCCGGGCGGCAAGAACCCGTGGAACGTCTACGACGCCCTCGCCACGCAGCTCGTCGACGCCGGGATGCCCCGGGACAAGATCCGCTACATCCACGAAGCCGACACCGACGCCAAGAAGGCCAGCCTGTTCGCCGCGTGCCGCACCGGCGAGGTCGCCGTGCTCATCGGCTCCACCGCCAAGATGGGCGTCGGCACCAACGTGCAGCAGCGTGCGATCGCGCTGCACCACATGGACTGCCCGTGGCGCCCGGCCGACGTCACTCAGCGCGAGGGCCGCATCCTGCGCCAGGGCAACCTCAACCCCGAGGTCAGCATCTACCGCTACGTCGTCGCCGGCTCCTTCGACGCCTTCTCCTGGCAGACCGTGGCCCGCAAGGGCTCGTTCATCGACCAGATCATGCGCGGCACCTCCGGCCGCGAGATCGACGACGTCTCCGACGAGACTCTGCAGGCCCACCAGATCAAGGCCATCGCGACCGGCAACCCGCTGCTGATGGATCGCGAGGAGGTCGCCCAGGAGGTCACCCGCCTCGACCGCGGGCAGCGCGCGCACCACAACACCCAGGCCGCGCTGCGCCGCCAGATCGCCGAAGCGCAGAACTGGATCGCCGGCGACACCCGCAAGGTCCAGGTCTACACCGACGCCATCGCCCGGCGCGTCGACACCCGCGGCGACAAGTTCGCCATGACCGTCGCCGGGCACCCGCTCACCAAGCGCGCTGAGGCCGGCCGGGGATTGCAGCACGCCCTCACCGCGGCCGCCGCCGGCGTCAGCAACACCGAGCAGCGCGAGGTCACCGGCCTGGCCGCCCTCGGCGGGTTCACCGTCAACGCGACCATCTGGAACGGCAAGGACGGCCTGCTGGTCTCCCTCAAACTCGACGGCGTCCCCGACACCGCCGCCATGATGAGCCTGACCAGCGCCATCGACGGCGACGCCACCGGCCTGGTCCGCCGGCTGGAGAACCACCTCGGCGAGCTCGACTCCGCGCGCACCATGGTCCAGCGGCGCATCACCGATCAGCAGCAGGAGATCGCCCTGGCCGAACAGCAGCTCGGGCAGAGCTACCCCCGCCACGACGACCTCGTCGACGCCCGCAACCGGCTGCGCGCGATCGACGCCGTCATCGACCTGATGGCCGACGACACCCCCACGGCCTCCGGCCCGCCCGCGGCCGAGGTCACCGTCACCGGCTGGATGCCCACCGAGCTGGCCGACACCCTCGCCCCCGACGAACACGCGTGGCTCGAGCAACGCGTCCAGCACGTCGCGATGGACGGCACCCTGCAAGCCGCCGCCCGCACCCAGCAGATCGCCGAGTTCTCCCCCGCCTTCGATCGTGCCCTCACCCGGGCCCTGGGCGACCCCGGCGACCCGCACCTGGCCGTCGCGATCCTGCTCAAGTGCGACGACCCCGCCTGGCGCGACACCCTGTTCACCGCCGCCGGCCACGCCGTGCACCACACGATCCGCGACGCCCCACCCCCGCAACCCCCCAGCACCGACACCACGGCCGCGGCTGCCCCCGCACCCCACGAGCCCGCACCGCCAATGACCGCCGACGACATCGTGGCCGCCACCACCGCAACCGACCGCGCCCTGCTCAACGGGTTCACCAAGCACGCCCTGCAGGTCGACGTCGTGCAGCAGGCCGTCCTCGCCGACGATCCGGCCGCGTTCGACACCACCTTCACCACCGCGATCGCCGCGGCGATCAGCGACTTCTCCCCGCCCGACCAGGTCACCAACCTGGCCGAGCTGCACACCGACCCGGCCTTCCGGGCCGGGCTGACCACCCTGGTCTGGACTCAGATCGCACCGGCCATGCGTACCGAGCTCCAGAACCAGCAACCGGCCGAGCAACCCACCGCAGCCGCCGCGGTGGCCGCCCAAGCCTTCCTGTCGGGCGGCCGTGGCAGCGGCGTGACGCCGAGCGTGGCGCCTACCTCGCCCGCCCACACCGCCACCCGCGTGCCCATCGAAGCCCGCTCAGGCAGTGAACGCTGACCGGGTAAGGCCTTTCACGTGCTGAGTGGTCAGAGCTAACCCAGCAGACGCCTCCGGCCAAACCCGTGCCGGTGCCGGTGCCGATGGCAATGGCGGTGGCGGTGGCGTCGCCGGGACGGCCGGGCAGCGACCCACGACAAGGTGGCAGGCAGCAGCCCGCGCAGACGCGCTCAGGGCCACAGGGGCTGCTCGGCCACGACGCGACGTCAGCGGCGGCGCGGCCTTCAAGGGCAAGCCGGCGCAGCCGGGCGCCGGAACCCACGACGGCGGCCGCCACCCGCGGCGCCCGTCACGGCTGTGCGTGACCGGCCGGCGACACGGCGGTTGGACAGGACATGAGAAACCGAAACGCCGCCCTCGGTGGCGTCCTGCTGGCGCTGGCCGGCGCCGTCTCCGGCTGCGCGGCCGAGCCGTACGACAAGCGGATGGCGTTCCTGGACGACATGTCCGCCCGGGGCGTCGAGTACCGGACCCAGCTGCACGCCCAGAAAACGCCGCCGGATGAGGCCGCGTGCGCGATCGGCTGGCGCCTGCTCGACGCCACCGTCCCATACGACCAGGGCGGCGGCAGCTGGTCAAACGAGTGGCGCGCCGAGGTGGAAGAGGCGTACATCAAGAGCTGCATGACGGGCGAGTTGCTGCCCAAACCGGACCCGTCCGGGATCAAGGCCCGCACCCCCGTACCGATCACCTCGGCCGAGGCTGCCGCGCGACCCTGACACTGCGATGCTCCGGGCCGGCCGCCGCGACGACACCGGGTCACCGACCGGGCGGGCGGCTCGCTCGAGCAGGAGCAGCCGTCGACCCGCCACGGGGGACAGATCACCACCCGGCGGCTGATCGGCTGAGCAAGCATCCCCGGTCCGGCGTCGGTAAAGATGTCGACCTGCGCAACGGCCCCGTTGCCACCCTCCCAGCCTGCGCGGACGCGACCACCGCGGCGGACGCCCGGGCGACCGGTTAACGAAGTGTTGGCGGCGCGTTGACGGCCGCCGTGGCGGTGGTAGCGCCCGGGTGTGCGTACGCGAACAGGCGGGCGTCTGTCCGCGGCTGTCCGCCTTCACCCCGGCCGTTGACGGAGGCGTTAACGGGACCGCTGCGGGGGCGTTGCCAGCCCGGCCGGACAGGGCTGGCAACGCCTGGCAACAGCTCGGCGCTAGCGCCGGGGGCGAGTGTCGTGTTACCGCCGGTCCTGGTCGTCGGCGACGGCGTCTTCGAGCCGGGCGGCGTAGTCGGCGGCGTCGGCACCGCGCCAGACCAGCCCGGCCTCTTCGTCACCAGGGTCGACCTCGGCCGGGCTGAGCCAGACGAGCTCGTCGGTCAGCGGCGGCGGCTGGCGCCGGGTGGCCGGCGCGGGCTGCTCGCGCTCATCGGCCATCGCGGTCAAGGCCTTGGCCATCGCGTCGGCCTGCTCGACGCGCTTGGCGTCCTCGTCGGTGTTGACGACCTTGCCGTAGACCCGGTCGGCCATGTAGCGCCAGTGCTCGGCCCGCTCGCGGATCTCGGCGACGGGCTTGTCCCGCCACCGGCGCATGACCAGCTGGCGCACGTCGTCGATCTCCTCGACGGTGCTCAGGGTGCGGCTGCCGTCGGGCTGGGTGTGCAGCCGCGCCCCGAACGCGGCGATCTCGGCGTTCTCCGCCCGCCACTGCTGGTCCAGCCGGTCGGCCTCGGCGTGCAACAGCCGCGCCGGGTCCGCGGCCGCGGTGCCGGCGGCCTCGTAGTCGTCCCACAGCGACTCCGCCGACTCGACGCTGCCGCTCCACATCACCGGGTGCAGCCACTGGCCGTCCTTGCCCGCGAACCCGTCGTCCGGGCGGACCTCGAGCACCCGCGCGAGGGGCCGGCCGTGCACGTCCACGATCGTCGCCGCGAGCTCGGCCGCCCGGATGCGGGCGTCGTCGATGCTGACCCCGGCCAGGAACTCCGCGGTGTGCACCGCCCGCCACACCTGCAGCCGGGCCACCAGCTCCGGGGGCAACGGCGCGAGGGCCGGCTCGTCGACGTCGCCGCCGGCGGCCCGGGCCGCGGCTCGGCGCAGGGCGGCGGCGTAGCCGGCGATGTCGTGCGCCTTCTCCGGCCCGCGTGACGACCAGGTCGACGGCCACGGCACCGGCCGGCGCGGGTAGTCCTGCAGCAGCCGCTCCCACTCGCCGTCGGCGAGCTGGTCGACCTCGACCACGGCGACCTCGCGGTACCCGTCCTCGGGCTCGTCGTGCAGCTCCTGGGTGAAGCAGCTCATGCCCTCGGCCCGGTAGATCGGGGTGCGCATGTAGCCCAGCGCGATGCGCCACCACGCCTCGTCGTCGCTGACCGCCAAGCAGCGGACCTCGATGACGGCCTCCCACAGCCGGACCTCGCGGTCCTGTTGCCGCCGCCGCCAGTAGGCCAGCTTCTGGGCCTGCCCGCGGGCGTGGCGGGCGTCCCAGCTCCAGTCGTCCTCGGCGTACCCGGCGGCCGGATCGGCCTGCAGAGCGGCGAGCGCCTGCGGCGGGATCGGCGGCCGCGGCTGCTGCCGCACCTGCCGCAGCGCCCGCGCGTACGGGATGCCGTCGCGCGCGGCCACCTCGCGGGCGGCGCGCTTGTCCTTGTCCACCATGACGTGCCCCTGTCCGGCCGGGTCCCACGCTCTCGGCCGCGGCGTCCATGGTTCTGCGGAAGGAGAGGGTGCTGCATGGCACGCTGGCTGAGCCGCTTGTCGTCGTCGCCCCCGGACGCTGCGTGGGCGCGTCGACCTGGGGGCTCGGAGTCGGGCCGGTGCATCGGCCTGCCCCACATCGTAGCGGCGGAGCCCCCGCCGAAGCAGGACCGCCGTAGCGTGACGGGCATGTCCAGCTGGCCGCCCACGCTCGTCGACTGGGGCAAGCTCACACCGCGGCTGCGCGACGCGGGCGCTGCGTGGGCGACCTGGGCACTGGGTGCCGAGCCGTTGGTGGCGCTGCCCGCTGCGGCGGGGGCGTTCGTCGCGGTCTTCGGGATGGGCTTCAAGGCGTACGAGTTCTTCAACGCGCCTTGATCACGGGGCTGAGCCCTCCGCGGGATGCCCGCGAGACCTGCTGGTCTCGCGGGCATCGTCGTACCGGGGGCGGCGGCGAGGGCCTCAGCCCTGGGCGTTCATCGGCGGGGGCAGCGCCGGCGCGTCGGGCGGTGGATCTGCGCGCAGCGCGGGCAGTCCGCCGGGCGGCGCCACTGCTGGTACCCGGTGTGCAGGGTCGTGGCGAGGGAGACGGCGGCTTGGGCGAGGCGGAGGACCTCGGTCAGCTGGTCGGGGTCGAGCACGGGGCGGGGGTTCCTTCCGGTCAGGCACGCCCGGTTGCTCCGGGGGTGCTGACCGGCCACCATGAGCGCGGCCAACGGGCACACAAGGGGGCGGAGACCTCTTTCTCCATGGTCGTACACATGTTCTATCCACAGCCTGTGGACGACCGGTGGGGTCCCGCTGGGCGGGTACCCCCGTAATTCGTCTTCTGGGGCCCCCTGGTTCACGGCAGACCAAGACAACCCATTGCCTAGAACTCTTTAGGGCTATAGGCTCTGTCGCATGGCAAAGCTTCCCCGGTACCGCGAGATCGCCGACGATCTGCGCACCCAGCTCGCCGACGGCCGGCTCCGGCTCGCCGTCGGCGACCAGTTCCCGACGATCTCGGAATTGCAGACCACCTACGACGTGCCCGGGCTCAACACCGTGCGCCAGGCCCTCGCGCTGCTCATCAAGGAGGGGCTGTTGGAGTCGGTGCACGGGCGCGGCACGTTCGTCCGGGCGCTGCCCACCGCCGACGGCGGCCGCCAGGCGCTGCGCGCCGACCTGATCGAGCTGCAGAGCGCGCTGGGCGCCACACAGACCGCGGTCGCCCGGGTGCTGCGCCACCTCGACGACCCGCAGACCGACACCGATTGACCGTTTCCGCGGACGTCGCGGGAGCAGCACCTGCTCACCCTGCGACGTCGGCAGTGACCGCCAGATCGGCGGCGCGGCCAGCCCCTCGCCTGGACAGCATCCGGGGCCGGCCGCCACTCCCCTCAAGGAGCAGCACCATCATGGCAAAGAGCACCCCGAACCCCGTCTCCAACCCTGCCGGTAGCACCCAGACGCCGTCCGGCCGCGTCGTGCGCGACAGCGCGCCGGTCTTCGACGCCGGTCGTGGGCACCTGATGCCCGCCGGCCACAGCGACAGCGACCGCCAGGACCACCACGTCGCCCGCACCGGTCAGGCCGGTCACCAGCGCTGACGCCGGCGACCCACCGTCGCCGCGCGTACCCGGGGCTTGCCCGCTCGAGTACGCGCGGTGGCGGTGGCCGCCGGACCGGCCGCCACGGATCACCGGGGCCTGCGCACCCATGGTCTCGGTCCGCCCTCGCCAGGTAGGGAGCCCGACGTTGCTCGACCCCTCCGTCACGACCACCGCCGCCGCGGCCGCCGCGTACATCTTCCTGCGCGCCACGCACGCGCTCGGCGACCATCCAATCCAGTCCGACTGGGCGGCGCTGCACAAGCCGCAGCCCGACGACGAGCAGCTCGCCGCGGGCGCCCACCCGTGGACCGGCTGGGCGGCCTGCGCCCAGCACGTCGCCACCTATGGCCTGACCCAGGCCGTGGGGCTGCTGCTCGCCCTGGCCTTGAGCCCGTTGTCCGCGGCCGGCGCCGCCGCGGCGCTGGCCATCAGCCTGAGCACGCACGCGGTCATCGACCGCCGCTGGTTGGTGCGCGCGCTGATCCGCATACGGCACAAGCAGGCGTGGGCGGAAGGGCCGTACCTGATCGACCAGGCCCTGCACCACGGCTGCATCGCGCTGGCCGCGGCCGCCGCCGGGCTGGTCACCGCGGCCGGTCCCGGCGTCACCGCCACGGTCGCCGCCGGCGGCATCGGCGCGGCCTGCCTGCTGCTGGTCATCGCCGGTCTGCTCGCTGAGAAGGTGCGGGCCCGGCGGCTGACGGCCGACCACCACGTCGGCGTGCAGCCGGACGCCCTGGTCGCCGCGGGCGAGGGGACGCTGCGGTGACGTGCTTCATCTGCGGCCGGCCCGCCACCCGCCGGGTGATCGTGTCGAAGACCGACGGCGAGGCGCTGCGCTACGTGTGCTGCCAGGCGTGCGAGCCCACCCACGTCCCCCAGGGCGACATCGTCCTGATCCGCACCGAGTCCCTCTGAACGCCCGACGGCACCTCGGGAACGTGGCCGTCCGCTCAGCATTTCCGTCATCCCCCGGTCCTTCGCTGCAGGACCGGGGCCCGTTCCACCCGACAGGAGTAGACGATCATGAGAGCACGTAAGGACGCGGTGTCGGAGATGGCGCAGGGCACGCCGCTGTACGCGGTGGTGCATGAGCAGAGCATCGTGTGGCAGGTCAGTGGCTGGCGTGGTGACCGGCCGCTGCTGGTGCCGCTGGGCCGCTACCGGCTCGCCGGCTACTCCGAGCAGAGCACCGAGATGGTGCCGCTGCCGGCCACCGAGCGGTACTGCCCGGAGCCGGGCGTGGCGGTCACCTTCGCCGAGCGGCGCAACGACGAGGTACTGATGGCCACGATCAAGCCGTGGCTGCGCACCGAGGACGGCCTGGACTTCTACGCCGCGGGCCGGCGGCAGCGCGAGCGCCAGGACGCCCGGCGCCGCGAGGAGACCGACCGGCTCGAGCGCGAGCGCGCCCTGACCGGCGGCGGGATGCGCTTCTTCTCCGCTCGCCCGGAGGAGTAGCCCCCGTGCCGCCGTACGGCGAGGGCTCACCGATGAGGAACTGGCCGAGCTGCAGGCCGCGTACGCCGCCATCGACGACGACGCGACCTACGAGGTGACCACGGCGAAAGGCACGAAGCTCACCGTCAGCGGGATCCACTCGGCCAAGGTCGTGGCCGGCGCCGGCGGCGAGTACCGCAAGGTCGAGCGGTAACAGCACCCCGCACAGACACAAGCCCCGCAGCCTCCCCTGTCTGGGTGGCTGCGGGGCTTGCGGGCTTTACCCCGGGGCGTCAGGACCCGGACGCCGGCATGGCCGGCAGGGTGACTTCCGGGTATCCCCCGCCCTGCGCGGTCTGCGCCTTGACCAGCGACGCCACCACGGGGGTGACGCCTTCGCGGTCGCGCAGCGCCACCATCGCGGCGCCCATCATGGCCTGGCTGATCTCGGAGTTGAGGCCGAAGTCCCCGTCGGGCACGTACGGGTCGACCGGCTGGCCCTCGGTGTCCACCACGCTGCTGACCCCGGCCGCTCGCACGGCGACTGGGTCGGTCACCTGCACCTCGACGGAGATCAGGAACCGCATCATCTCGTTGTTCATGGTGCAGATGATGACGTACCGGTACGACAATCTCGGGGCGTGCCGTTACGGCCCGGCCGGAGTCTGGGCTCGGGCGCGGTGGTGGGCGGCGGTGGCCAGCAGCAGGACGTCGCCGCCGGCGGTGCGGGCGGCCGCAGTCGCGGCGCGCAGGGCGGTGAACTCCTCGTTGTTGAGGTCGGCCTGGATCCGTTCGTGGCGGAACAGCTCGGCCAGCTCGTCGGCGTGCTGTTGCAGCTGCTCGCCGAGCCAGGCCAGCCGCGACAGGTGCGGCGAGGTCGGGTCCTGCGAGTTCAGCAGGCCGGGGTCGGGGTCGGTCATGGAAGGCTCCCTGGAGGTTGGTGGGTCAGTGCTCGCCGCGGCGGCGGGCGGCGCGGGCGAACGCGCGCAGCTTGCCGGCGAGCTCGCGGGCGCTGTCGGGGGTGTGCCGGGCGGCGTACTGGCGGTTGTCTTCCTCGTCCGGCGAGTCGACGCTCTGGACCGCGGTCACCACCACCTGCATCGTGCCGGTGGTGTCGGGTTCCATGTCCAGCCACACGGTGCCGTCCTCGCCGCCGGCGGCGGCCGCGGCGTGGGCCCGCACGGCGTGGCGGGTCTGCGGGGCGCTCAGGGTCGGGTCCGCCTCGCTGAGCAGTTTCAGCAGCTCGGCCGTGGTGAGCGGGAAGTCCTCCTGGTCGCCGACGGTGATGCGGTCGCGGCCGGCCGCGCGGTTCTCGGCCAGCAGCAGCTCGACGCGCTGGCGGGCTCGGGTGTGTTTGGTCGGTGCGGGCGGCCGGTATCCCGACTCGGCCATCGCGGCCAGCTCCTCCAGGCGCTTGGCGGCGGTCTCGGCCTCGCCCGGGTCCAGCTGCGGGGCGCAGTAGAGGCTGCCGTCGTCCTCGGTGCCGGTCACGGGGTTGTAGCCGTTTTTCGGCGTGGCGACCGAGACGAACGCGCCGGCCTGGGCGCCGGGCTCGGGCGGGTACTCCATCAGGGCGAGGTCCGTGGGCACCGGCCCGATGCCGGTCACCCGGTCGGTGGCGTAGCAGCTCTCCTCGTCGGCGTAGCCCAGCACGTCCTCGACCTTGATCCATTTGCCGTCCGCAGCGCGGGGCTGGTCGGGGTCATAGCGCCCGGAACGCTGCGCCGGAACGACCACAGTGGCGGGCCCCGGACCATCAGCGCCCGGGCCGGCGGCGGGCAGCTCGGTGCGCCGCACGTTCATGCTCGCCTCCGGCAAGGTCATCATGTTGTCAGCCTCGCTCTGATCGCTGCTGGCGGCCGCCTGGTAGTAGCGGGCCGCGAGGATCTCCCGCGCCGCCTCGGCCTCGGCTTCTCGCGCCGCCGCGGCATGCTCGTGGGCCACACTCGGATCCCGGATCGATTGCGCGGCCATCCGGTGGTTCTGTGCTGACTCCTGGTTGGCCCGCGCGTCGCGCCGGTACAGCTCCGCGGCGTCCAGACAGGCTCCCGCCCGGGCCTGCAGGGTCGTGGCTTTCTCGATCAGCCCGGCGTAGCGGTTCGCCACCCGCAACGCGTCCTGGTCAGCGGTGGTTGGGGTGTTCATCTGTGGGCCTCCATGAAGAGTCGGCTACAGGTCCCAGTGCTGGGCGAAACGGCGCGTCGACCCGGTCATGATGTCGGCGGCAACCTCTTCGGCGTGTCGTACACATGTTCGATTCACCGAAGGTATGCTGCCGTTCCCACCTGCCGTAAGTCCTCGGCGCTGAACCGGTAGTCCTCGATGCCGAGGAAGCCGGAGCTGCCCTTCTTGCGCTCTAGGACTTCCCGGTACGCCTGCAGCACGCGCTGGTAGAGCCCGAGCATCGCCATGTGCGAGTTGCCGTGCTCGTGCTTGCCGTCGAAGTGGCTCTTCAGGTAGTCGTAGCGGTCGGTGGCGATCAGATGCTTGGCGTAGCTGAGCAGCCGGGTTTCGCGGGAGTCGCTCATGTCGAAGCCGGCGAACGTCACCGCGTGCCGGATGTCGGCGCCGAGCTCGTCCTGCACGCTCTGACTCAGCTTGCCCAGGCTGCTCTGCAGGACGACGAACATCTCCAGGATGTCGTGCACAAGGGTGCACTCGGCCAGCGAGAGTTCGGGCTCGAGCGCGCCGAACTCGTAGGCGTACTCGTCGGTGAAGCCGCGCTCCAGCGCGTCGATCTGGCGCTTGTGCTCGCCGGTGTCCCCGTCCTGGTCGAGCCGGTCGAGGATGCCGTGCAGCAACGCCAGGGTCCGCCGATCGACCATGCTCATGCTCCGCGGCGACTGCTCGCTCGCGAGTTCTCGGCGCGTACCCAACAGGTCGGCGATCGCCCCCCGCAGAAGCTCGCTCACCGAGGTCTGGCGCGTGCGCGCCAACTGCTCGAGGTCGTCGCGGGTGTGGTCCTCCACCCGCAGCGTGATCGTTGCCATCATTCCTCCGCAATACAGTAGTTCGGTTGTAATACCGTATTACAAGAGCACGGGAAAGGGAAGCATGGGAATGCCTGCCCTCTGAGGTGGGGTTACGTAGATCAGTACGGCCTTATTGCCGTACGGTGAGGGGTATGGCCGAGAAGCTGACTGTGCTGGTCTCCACCAAGCCGCTGATCGCCGAACGCGCCGCCGCGGCCGGCGTGTCGATGGGCGACTACCTCGATTCGCTCGTCCGCGAGGATGACCTACGCGCACGGCTCCAAGCCGACGCAGAGACGATGGCGTCGGCCGACTTCGACTCCCCCGAGCGGGCCACCCGGTCCGCCGCGGTGATCGCTGCCCTGCGTGCCGCCCGGTGAGCATTGAACCCCAGTGCGGCGAGGTATGGCTGCTCGACGAAGCCAGCGTCCTGCCCGGCGGCATGCTCGCCCTGGTCGTCTCCGGGCCGGCCTACAACGCGGCCCGCCCACGGCGCATGGTCGTCGAAGTCGTCACCGAAGCCCTCCCCGCCGCCGGCGCTCTACTCGCTCCGCTGCCCCACCGCCTGGCCCAGCTCGGCGTCGCCATCATCGGCGAACCCATGACCGTGCCGCTGGGCTGGTTCCCCCGCGGCGACAGCGAGCCAATCGCCACGCTGACCGCCGACGAGATCGATCCGATCACCGACGCCCTCCGCGCTCTCATCGGTCGCCGTCCTTAGAGCCGGACTGCCGTACCGCGCTGCTGTGAAGGCTGGCTAGCTTTTTGCCGCGGCAAAAAGCTAGCCAGCCTTCACCAACTTCACGAACATGCGCCGCCATACCGTGGCGGGCTTGAACCCATAACCCAGATGCCACGATGCTGGCCGTAACTCAATCGCAGAGGAGTAGGACCTCGTGACCGCGACCCCGCCCAGAGAACCGAGCACACCGCCTGAGGCAGACCCCACCGAGCTCATTGGCGACGAACCGTTGATGATCACGGTCGGCGGCCTCAAGGGCGGAATCGGTAAGAGCACTACGAGCGTCTTCCTCGCCACTGCGATCGCCCGCCGTCGGCTCAAGAAAATGGCCACCTCGCTGAAGCCACTTCTGGTCGACGCGGACCCCCAGTCCCAGACGACCTATGACTGGGCGCAGATCTCCGTGTCTCGCGATTACACGCTGCCTTGGCAGTGTCTCCCCTGGGCTACTGATGACCTTCCGGCCAAGGTCCGCGGCATGCAGGAGCTGTGCAGTGATGTCGTCATCGACGTCGGTGGTGAGACCTCGAAGATGTTCCGCGCCGCAGTATCCGTCTGTCCCGAGCTGATCATCCCTGTCCGGCCGAACCTGATCGAGCTGCGCCGTATCCCCGCCACGATCGAAGCCGCCCGCGAGGTGGAAAACCTCACGGGCACCAAGGTCTACCCCCGGGTTCTGCTCGTGAGTGTGGATACCCGGGCCGGTGACGCTGATGTCGCCCGCGAGTTCCTTGCCAAGAACAACGTGCCCGTCATGAAGGCCCATGTCCGCCAGGGCGTGCTGTACCCCCGCACATTCGGCCACGTCCCCGACGAACTTGGCGACTACGACACCGTCCTCAACGAGATCAATGAGGAGGTGGCCGCATGACGGGTAAGGGACGGAGGGCCTCATCCAACGACATGACCTTCGACGCCCCCACGGGTGTCCACCGCACCGACGACGGCAGCGGCACCCTTCCCGCGCTCGTCCCCACCCCGGTCGCGCCGCCGCCAGCAACGACTGAGCCGTTCGCCGTGCCGGAACAGGGCGGCGCCCCCGTGGCGCAGAAGGGCCGCTCATTCGCCGCACCGATCGACCAGGTTGCCCCGAACCCGCTCAACACCCGCGACATCGGGATGCGCCCCGAAAAGCTGGCTCAGCTCCGTGCATCCCTGGCTGAGCACGGACAGATCGAGGCCTGCGCGGCCGTCACCCGCAGAGCGTTCCTGGCCCTCTTCAGCGAGTACGAAGAAACCATCGGCAACGCCACCTGGGTCCAGGTGACTGGCGGAAGCCGCCGCGCGGCCCTGCTCGCCGAGGGCGAGAAGACCATCGACACCATCGTGCGCGACAACCTCGCCAGCAGCCGGGCAGGCTTCATCTCCGCCACCGCGCACGAGAACATCAAGCGTGACGACCTCGACGTGATCGAAGAGGCCAAGGTCGTGCATCAGCTGCTCACCGAACTCGACTCCGGCAACGCCGTCGCCGAGCACCTCGGCGAGAAGCCGCCATGGGTCACAGTGCGCAAGAACCTGCTCCTGCTCGATGAGCAGGTCCAAGCCGCCATGCGCATTGACGACGAGAAACGCAGGCTCCCGCTCCGCGAGGTTCGTAACTGGCACGTCCTCACACCCGAGCAGCAGCTCGCCAACCTCGAGTCGTGGCGTCGCCGGCGCGGCTTCACCGATAAGCCCGGCGTGCCACCAGCCCCGAAGCCCGCCCCCGTCACCCGGGTCCAGGCCGCGATCAGGAAGCTCGGCGACACCCCGGCCCTGATCGGCGCGACCCTGCGTGCCGAGCTGCCCCTTGAAGACCGGCGGATCCTCGCCGAAGAACTACTGCGCGACTGACCCTCCCCTCTGTTCGAGGGGGGTGACCGATCCGTTTTGCCGCGGCAAAAC
>CAKUMG010000014.1 GCA_934667465.1 uncultured Actinoplanes sp.
GTTCCTGCTGGCCCGGATCAAGGAGGAGTGGGACCGGCGGACGGCCACCGACCGGGCGGCCGGCGACCGGGCCGTGCTGGCCGGGATCACCGCCACCGGGCCGGTGGTCACCCTGGCCGCGCTGGCGATCGGGATCGTGTTCCTCGGGTTCGTGCTCGGCCGGCTGGTCGCCGTGAAGGAGATCGGCGTCGGGATGGCCGTGGCGGTCCTGCTGGACGTCACCGTGGTGCGCGGCCTGCTGCTGCCCGCCACGATGTCGCTGCTCGGCCGCTGGAACTGGTGGCGCCCGGGCCGGACCGCCACGGCCGCCGTCGCTACCGCGAGCCCGCCGGCGGCACGCGATCGAGCAGCTCGTGGAGCGCGACGAGGTCGAGGAACGCCTCCACCCGGATCGCCTGCCGCCCCCGCATGGTGAAGATCCAGCTGTACGTGTTCCGGTACGGCACCCCGTCGAGCGCCGTGGCCGTGCCGTCGAAGACCGTCACCACCGTGTCCCCGTCGGCATACAGGGATCGCAGCCGCGGGTAGATCGGTGTGGCGAGCCGCTGCAGGATCGGCGCCGCGCCGCGGGCCAGGAAGTCGGCGCGGTCGCGATAGGTGCTCGGGGTGGCGGAGGCCACGGTCCACACCACGTCGGGGTGCAGGATCTCGCGGTAGAAGTCGTTGTCCCGGTTGAGGGTCCCGCGTTCGGCGGCGTCGCGGAACACGTCGGTCAGCCGGCGCTTGTTGCGCGTTTCGCGGTCGCCCGGACCCGCCTGGGCCGGCGCGGCTTCGCGGTCGCCCGGACCCGCCTGGGCCGGCGCGGCGAGGATGCCGGTCGCTCCGGTGGCGGCGATGCCGGCGATCAGTGCCCGCCGGGTGTGCAAGCTCTTCTCCATCCGTCCAGGCTCATCCTTCGCCGGGCGGGCAGTCATCGGCAACGGTTGCCTAACCCGGCGTGCATAGGCACATTGTGCCGATGCCGGGGGTTCGTGCCGCCGTCACCATTGGCCCCGTTCCGTACTGGATCTTGAGGAGGCTCGCGGATGACGGCAGGTGCGACGGCGGATCGGCTGGGCGGGTTGTTGCGGCCCGTGCTGGGCGGCATGCCGATCCGGTTGCGGGCCTGGGACGGCTCGGAGCACGGCCCCGAGGACGCGCCGGTGCTGGTGATCCGGGACCGGCAGGCGCTGCGCCGGTTGCTCTGGCAACCCAACCAGCTGGGCCTCGCCCGGGCCTGGGTCGCCGGCGAGATCGACGTGGAGGGCGACCTCTTCGACTTCCTGCTGCGCATCGCCGCGGTGGTGTGGCGCGTCGGCGACAAGGGGGAGCGGATCAACCCCGTTCGACTGGTACGCGAGGCGTGGAGCCTGGGCATCGTCGGGCGCCAGCCGAGCCCACCGCCCGAGGAGATCACGATCTCGGGCCGGCGGCACAGCCGGGGGCGCGACGCCGACGCGATCGGCCACCACTACGACGTGGGCAACGACTTCTACCGCATCGTGCTCGGCCCGTCCCTGGTGTATTCGTGCGCGTACTGGCGTACGGAGGAATCCACCCTGGAGGACGCCCAGCGGGACAAGCTTGATCTCATCTGCCGCAAGCTCGGCCTGCGGGAGGGGCAGCGGCTGCTCGAGGTGGGGTGCGGCTGGGGATCGCTGGCCATTCACGCCGCCCGCGAGTACGGCGTGGAGGTCGTCGGCATCACGATCTCGCCGGAGCAGGCCGAGCTCGCCCGCAAGCGCGTCGCCGAGGCGGGGCTGACCGACCGGGTGGAGATCCGGCTGCAGGACTACCGCGAGGTCAGCGACGGGCCGTTCGACGCGATCTCCAGCGTCGGCATGGGCGAGCACGTCGGCACCAGCACGTACGCGGAGTACGCCGCGATCCTGTTCCGGCAGCTCAAGGCGGGTGGCACGCTGCTCAACCACCAGATCGGCGCCCGGGACCCGAGCGCGGCCGCCTCCGGCGACGGGCCGTCGTTCATCAACCGCTACGTGTTCCCCGACGGCGAGCTGGTCCCGCTCGCGACGACCGTCACGCTGGTCGAGGAGGCCGGCTTCGAGATCCGCGACGTCGAGGCGCTGCGCCCGCACTACGCGCTGACGCTGCGCGAGTGGGTTCGCAACCTCGAGGCGCGGTGGGACGAGGCGGCCGGGCTGGCCGGGGTGGGCCGGGCGCGTGTCTGGCGGCTCTACATGGCCGCGTGCGCGCTGGCGTTCGAGACCGACCGGCTCGGCGTCAACCAGATCCTCGCGGTCAAGCCGCACGCGGACGGCCGCAACCCGCTGCCGATGACCCGTACCTGGCTCTGACCGGTTTCTAGTCCGCCACCCGGATCTCGATGTTGGAGAACGTGACCCGGAACGGGCCGGTGGTGTCGCCGGGCCGGCTGACCACGCCGAGGTCGAACCAGGTGCCCTTGAGCTCCGGCTCGTCGAGGTCCCGCTCGCCGAGCCGGACGCCGGCGTTGCCGACCCGCACGAGATCGTTCTCGACCACCAGCTGCGGGCGGATGTCGGTGCCGGGGGCGCTGCCGACCGCCCACTCCTGCAGGACGGTGCTCTCGCCGCTGGCCTCCTCCTCGGCGCGCAGCTGCCAGACGTCCGCGCAGGCGTCGAGCCGGTACCGGGTGGCGAGCGTCGCGGCGAACCAGACCGACAGGCAGCTGCCGGCCCGGTCGATCCGGCCGGTCAGCTCGACCGAGAAGACGCCCTTCACCTCCAGCTCGGGTCCCGAGCAGCGCCAGATGCCGGCGCGCTGGTTCTGGATCCCCAGGCCGTCGTTGCCGAAATCGCAGTACGTCTTCCCGCCCGCGACCGACGACTCCTCCCACTCGCCGTCGGTGACCAGCGGATTCGAGATCGCCAGGGTGCCGCTGGGCAGGACCATCGTGGTGTCCGCGACCTCGTTCACTACCGTCGTGCCCCGGTCCCGGTCGCTCCACCACTCGTTGCCCGCCTTGGCCACGAACCCGAGACCGCCGGTCAGGACCAGCGCCAGCGCCGCGACCGTGGCGATCAACCCCCTGCGCCGGGGCGGTTTGAGCATGCCGTCGACAGCGGACCGCATCTCCGGCTGGCGCGCGAACACGTCCCGTACCACCTCGGTCCGGTCGCCGTCCGGGCCGATCAGGGCCTGGACCAGCTCCCGGGCCGTCGGCCGCTCCCGCGGGGACGCCGACAGCGACCGCTCCACGAGCTCGCGCAGCGGCCCGGTCAGCCCGGTCAGGGTCGGATCGCCACCCATGATCCGCCCGAACACCCCGACCGCGGAGTCGGAGTGGAACGGCGCCCGGCCCTGCGCCGCGAACGCGACCACACACCCCCACGCGAACACGTCCGCCGCCGTGGTCACCGCGTCGGTGGCCGCCCCGAACCGCTCCGGCGCCATGTAGTTGATCGACCCGACGACCTCGTCGGTCCGGGTGTGCTGGGTCGCCGACTCCAGGGCCCGGGCGATCCCGAAGTCGATCACCTTGGGACTGCCCGGCGCGAGCAGCACGTTGTGCGGCTTCAGGTCCCGGTGGATGACCCCGGCCTGATGGATCGCCGCCAGCGCCGTCGCGGCCCCGATCGCCAGACTGTGCAACCTGGCGGCGCTCAACGGGCCCCGCCGCGCGACCTCCTCGGCGAGCGACGGCCCGTCCACGAACTCGACCACCAGGTAGGGCTGCGCGGCGTCCGGGTCGGCGTCGAGCACCTCGGCCGTGCAGAACGGCGGCACCTGCCGGGCCCGGGCGACCTCGGACCGGAACCGCGCCCGGAACCCGGCATCCCCGGCGAGCGCGGCATGGATCACCTTCACCGCCACCCGGCGACCGTCCCGGGCGCGCGCCTCGTAGACCACCCCCATGCCGCCCGCCCCGAGCCGGCCGACCACCTCGTACGCCGCGACGTGCGAGGGATCCTCCGGACGCAGCCGGGCGTCGCGCTCGCTCATGCCCACTCCCGCACCGTCGACAACGATCCGCGCGACTCTATCCGCCACCGCCCCGGCGCGGGTCCCGGCTGCCGCCCCCCACCGTCAGCAATGCCGCGGAGGGCGACACCGGGTGACCGTCGTGGAGCCGCAGCGACGGCGAAGGTCGCGTCGACCTGTCCCACGCCGATCTGCCCTGACCCGTGTCTCAGCCTGTGCCCGGACACAGCCCGAGACCGTGTCCGGGCTGCGGAAACCGTGGTGGCGGGTCAGTCCAGATGATGCTGCCACCATTCGAGCATCGGTTCGGGGTGGCGCTGGAATTCCAGGTAGCCGTCCCAGCGGGCGGTCGTGTCGCGTACCCAGGCCAGGTGTTTGTCCTCCACTCCTATGGCGTCGTACATTTGCTCGAGGTCGTCGGGCACGGTCAGGACATCCGCATGGACGCCGTACAGGTAGGTCGGGATGCGCACGTGGCTGGCCCAGGCCGCGTCCGGTCGTTCGCCGAATCCGATCGAGGTGCTGATCTTGACCCGTCGGTCCAGGTCATCGAGGTGTTCGGCGCCGATGCCGAGCAGGTCGAGCATGCGGGCCATGATGACGCGGTCGGAGACGGGCTGGCACGCCACCAGGGAGTGGACGGTCTCGAACGCTGCCGGGTCGTGGCGCATCGCCGCGAAGGTGGAGTTCGCACCGAGGCAGCGGCTGAAAAGGCTGACCCGCATGGTCGCGGTGTCGCGCCGCTGCGCGGCGTAGCGCAGGGAGCCGAGCACGTCGCGGGCCTCGTACAGGCCGCTGGTGACCGCCCCGCCGTTGGCAGCTCCACTGAGACCCATGTTGCGCAGGTCGTACGCCAGGACGTTGTAGCCGGCCTCGTGCAGGATGCGGTAGTCGGGGACGAAGTCGACCTCCATCGCATTGCCGCTGGAACCCCAGAGGGATGCCCACGGTTGCAGGTGGGTGGGCTGGCCGGCACGGTTGAAGCCCATGGGGTGGTTGGCGATGATCAGCCTGTCGGAGTCGGCCGGGATGAACCAGCCTTCCAGCGGCACCCCGTCCGTCGAGGGGAAGGTGACGTCCTCGTACGGCAGGTCGGGGGTGTGCAGGATCGGTGAGCGCGGTGGGTTGATGAAGGCGTTCGCCAGCTGGTCGAGTGCGATTTCTGTCTGCTGGCTCATGAGCTCCCTCATCCGAACGGCTTCTCGGGGGTGAGGTGCATGAGTGTGCGGCCGGTGGCGAAGTCCACCGGCATGGACACATGGTCGTGGAACATCAGCCACTGACCGTCGGCGAGCCGGAAGCAGTTGGTCGTGCGGACCCACATGTCGGTTGCCTGACCGTTCAGGGTGCCGTCCAGACGCACCAGCACGCGGGCGACGGCGAGCTGATCGCTGGTGTGTACCTCGAGGCCGGAGAACTGCAGGCGCAGCGGCCCGTCGAAGGCGGCGAAGAAGCTGACCCAGTTGTCGCGCCACATGGTGCCGCCGCGGAACTCGATGGGCGGCATGAGATCAAAGGCGCTGAAGGCGTCGCCGTCGGCGTAGAAGGACATCATGGCGTCGACGTCCTTGGACTCGAAAGCATTTTTCCAGTCCTGCATGCGTTGCCGGATCTGAGCGCCGATGTCAGCGGTCGGTGTGATGGTCACTGCCGTTCCTTTCCCGGGGTGGGGCTTACCCGATCAACGATCGCCCGGGCCGGAAACGGTATTCAGGCAGCCCTTATACGGGTATGGCCAGTACCCCTTTCAGCTCCCGAGCAGCTCGCGCATGCGGCGTGCGTCGTCGTCGGTGTCGGGGGTGTAGAGCACCAGCCCCAGCCCGGGCTCGTCGTCGAGGGCGTAGGACGAGTACCACAGGGCCAGGTCGCCGGCGGTGGGATGCGCCAGGCGCTTGACGCCTTCGCCGAGCGTTCCGATGTCGTGGGCGTCCCACATGCGGGCGAAGTCGCAGCTACGGGCCCGCACCTTTTCGACGAGCTTCTCGGCGCGTTCGGGTGCGCCCCAGCGGGTGAGTTCACGCCGGAACGTCGACACGGCTCTGCGAGCCTCGAGTTCCCAGTCGGGAAGCCGCCCGCGCGTGACAGGATCGAGGAACAAGATCTCGAGAATGTTGCGGTCCTCGGGAGCCATGGCCTCGTAGTCCGACAGAATGACCTGCGCGGCCCTGTTCCAGGCGATGACGTCCCAGGAAATGGTCTTGATGTACGCCGGTCGGTGCACGAAACCGTCGAGTGCACGCCGGAATCGCGGGTCGAGGCCGCCCGTGTGGAGATGCGGTGCCTCGGGGCGCAGGCCGTGAGCGAGCCGGAACAGGTGCTCGCGTTCGATGCGGCTCAGCAGCAGCGCGCCGGCCACGCTGTCGAGTACCTGGGCTGAGGGTGTTCCGCCGCGTCCCTGTTCGAGGCGGGTGTACCACTCGACGCTCAGCTTGGCGCGCCGGGCTACCTCTTCGCGGCGCAGTCCCGGTGTGCGGCGCCGGGTGAACGCGGGCAGGCCGACGTCGGCGGGATCGAGGCGCTCACGGCGCGAGCGGAGAAAGGCGCCCAGGGTGTTGCCCGGCAGTGCCACCGTCGGCACCTACGCTGCCGGGCGTGGACACAGCGGCCGGCCCACCTGGGATGACCCCGCTTCGGCATCGGTGCTGTTGTCGCAGTTCTGCACGTCCGGTCCGTCCCTGTGTCGTCCTTCGTTGCATCGAGTTTCACGTCGAGGTCCCCGTCGGTGCCGGGTGAAGTGCAGGCTCATGTCAGCGGGGAACGATGACTGCCATTGCTCTGTCGATGGCGTCGGCGAACGAACCTTCGGCGCCGGATGCCAGCCATGAGTATTGGGCGGCGACGAGACAGCCGAAGGCGGCGGCGGTGAGCACGCGCGGCGTCGGATCGTCGATGCGGTAGGGGTGGCCGGACGCTGTGGCCCTGTCAGTCAGTGCCGTGCTGACGGCGTCCTGTGCCGACTGCAGTTTTTGCAGGTAGGCCGCCAGGAGAGCGGGCGTTTCGAAGACCAGCCGGCTGATCGGTGCGGTCAGGCCGGGATGATTCTGATCTTCGAAGACCTCGAAGGTGTGACGCAACGTCGTCCAGGGGGGTTCCTCGCCTGGGCGGGCTTGCAGGGTGTCCAGCATCGCATCGGTGACCAGGCCGAACTGGCCGATGACGATGTCCTCTTTCGTAGCGAAGTAGCGGAAGACGCTGCGCTGCGACATGCCGACGGCCGCCGCGATGTCGTCGATGGTCGTGGCCTCGAAGCCTCGCTCGGCGAACAAGGTGAGGGCGGCCTCGCTGATTTCTGTCTGCACAGCGCGGCGGGTGCGCTCCCGGAGACCGGGCCGTTGGTCTTTCATGATGCGCTCAGCGTAACCGATGGTGCCAGCAAAAGACAAACTTGACAGTTACTGACACGATGGTCATAGACTGTTGATCGTCATGACGGCTTCCCATGAGTGATCTCAGACAAGGAAGAAACTTGCATGCCTAAGACCATCGTCATCACCGGAGCTTCCGACGGCATCGGCGCTGCCGCTGCCCGGCAGCTGTACGCCGACGGGCACCACGTGGTCGTCGTCGGCCGTTCCGCCGCCAAGACGCAAGCGGTCGCCCGGCAGATCGGGGCGGATCACTTTCTCGCCGACTTCACGCGCCTCGACGACGTTCGCGCGCTGGCCGCCGAGTTGAACGCGGCGTACCCGCGTATCGACGTTCTGGCCAACAACGCCGGTGGTGTCTTCGGCGGCCGAGCCAAGACCGTGGACGGCTTCGAGAAGACCTTCCAGATCAACCACCTGGCAACGTTCTTGTTGACGCGGCTGCTCCGGGACAAGCTCATCGCCAGCAACGGGGCCGTGATCCAGACGTCGAGCAACGGCGCCCGCATCGCCGGCAAGCTCGTCCTCGACGACCTCGAGCACGACCGGGACTTCACGCCCGAACTGGCCTACGGCACCGCCAAACTGGCCAACATCCTGTTCACCACGGAGTTGCACCGCCGCTACCACGCCCAAGGCATCTCCGCGGCCGCGTTCCACCCGGGCGTGGTCGCGACCAGCTTCGCCAACGGTTCTGAGAGCTGGCTGCGGCACCTCTACCGCCTGGGCCGCCCCTTCATGACCTCGCCCGCCAAAGGCGCCTCTCAACTGGTCTGGCTGGCCGGAGGCAAGCCGGGCACCGACTGGGCATCCGGCACGTACTTCGAAAAGCACAAGCCGGCGAGACGCAACAACCCGCAGGCACTCGACGGCAATCTCGCCCGCGAGTTCTGGGACCGCACCGAGAAGCTGCTCGGCACCGGCCACTGACCCCCCTCTTCCCGCGATCCGAGGAGCAATGACATGACCATCACCAGTTACGACCGGTTCTACATCGGCGGTGAGTGGGTGGAGCCCAGCTCGAACGCCACCATCGACGTCATCGACGCTGCCACCGAGGAGCCGTTCCTGCGGGTCCCGGCGGCCCGGGCGGAAGACATGAACCGGGCGATCGGAGCCGCCCGCCGAGCGTTCGACGAAGGTCCGTGGCCGCGCATGACCCACGCCGAACGCGCGGTTTACCTGCGCAAGCTGGCCGCGGGCATCGCGGACCGTGCCGAGGATCTGGCGCACGTCTGGGCCCGCGAGACCGGCGTGCTGTACAGCACGGCGCGGCAGATCGCCGGAGTGGCCGAGCGTGGTCTGAACGGCTACGCCGACCTCGCCGAATCCTTCGCCTTCGAAGAACCGGACCTCACGAGCATGTGGGGCGGGTTCGGCATGCTCGTCCGGGAGCCGGTCGGCGTCGTCGGCGCCATCTACCCCTGGAACGGCGCGCTCGAGTACCTCGTGCACAAGGCTGGGCCGGCCATGCTCGCCGGATGCACCGTCGTGATGAAGTCGCCGGGACAGGCGCCTGGCGAGGCTCACATCGTCGCGCAGATCGCCGAGCAGATCGGGCTTCCGGCCGGCGTGCTCAACGTGGTGACCGCCGATCGGACAGTAGGCGAGCAGCTGGTCACCGATCCGCGGATCGACAAGATCACCTTCACCGGTTCCTCGGGCGCCGGCCGCCGGATCGGTGCGCTGGCCGCAGGCCGCGTTGCCCGCGTGACCCTGGAACTCGGCGGAAAGTCGGCAGCGGTCATCCTCGACGACGCCGACATCCTCAGCGCCGCGCGGACCCTGGCGGGCATCGAATGCTTCCAGTCGGGTCAGGTGTGCGCGTCGTTGACGCGCATCATCGTGCCGCGGAACCGGCACGACGACATGCTCGAGGCCATCGCCGCGGTCTGCGACGACACCCGCGTCGGATCACCGTTCGATCCCACGGTACAGATGGGGCCGCTGGCGACCGCAGCGCAGCGCGAACGCGTCGAGGGTTACATCGCCAAGGGCATCGCCGACGGTGCGACGCTGGCCGCCGGCGGTGGCCGCCCGGACGACCTCGACCGAGGATGGTTCGTCCGGCCCACCGTCTTCGGCAACGTCGACAACGCCTCCACCATCGCGCAGGAAGAGATCTTCGGCCCCGTCCTGAGCGTCATCCCCGCCGCCGATGGGCGCGACGCGATCCGACTCGCCAACGACTCCGTGTACGGCCTCAACGCAGCCGTCTTCACCCCCGACACCGACCGGGCCCTGGCAGCGGCACGGCAGCTGCGCAGCGGCACCGTCGGCCAGAACGGCTTCAAACCCGACTTCGGGATCGCCTTCGGCGGGTTCAAGCAGTCAGGCATCGGCAGGGAAGGCGTCCGCGAAGGAATCCGGTCCTACCTGGAAACCAAGACCCTGATCCTCGACACCACGCCAACCGGCTACTGACCCATACCGAACCGTGGCACGGTGCCTGGTGCGCCTCACGACTGCTCACCGGGCTCGCGCAGGATGCCGCCCTGCGCCGTCCGATCCTCGGCCCGGGAGAATGTGATGGCGGGCACCGACTGCTGATCCGGCCCGGTCGCGGGATGGAAACGATCGCGCCGACCATCGTGTGGGCGAAGCTGAGGGCGATGGCCGACGGAGGCCGGATCGCTTCGCAACAGCTATGCACAGCCTGAGCGGACAGTGCGAGCAGGCAAGCGGTTTGCTTGCTGGACGCGAGTGAACCCGCACGGGATCTCGAGGACACACCGCAGCTACCCTCGGGCGCGCTGAGCCTGTGTCATCGAGATCCCGCATGCGCCCCAGCAGATCCGGCTTCGGTAAGTCTGGTCGGCGCCAGGATGCGCTTGCCGGTCATCACCACGATGATCGTGCATGCAGCGAGGGAAACTGCGGACAGGTTCGCGGTCTCGTTCTCGGTCAGCGTTCCGAATGTCGTGGAGAGTGAGTCAGACCACGAGGTCAGCAGCTGAGCCAGCAAGCCGAGCACCAGTCCGCCGATCTGCGCGACGATGAGCGCCGCGGGCCACGCCACGACAGACAGCACGAGTGTGCGCAGCGTGCGACCGTGAGCCAGCCCGAGTACGGCGGCCAGCGCGGTGATGAACACAGTCTGCATCACCATGAAGGCGATGCTGTTCTTGTGAATCTCCCGCATCAGTGCGTATGCCGGGTCATCGACGACCAACGTGTACCGGGCGGCCGCCAGGCGGAAAGCGAGGGCTACCGCTGTCGTGCAGGTGGCGCCGGCCGCCAGGGCCCAGACCATTTTGGTGGACATCCATCGTGTCCGGGGCACGGACTGGGTGAGGACGAAGGCGTCGGTCGACTCCTCCCGCTCCCGGGCGAACAGGGGCACGCCCAGGATCAGTCCGATCAGCAAGGGCACGAACGCGGCGAGAAGAACGATGACTTGTGCCAGGTTCGTCGCCGCGCCTGTGGGCAGGCAGCTCACGAGTTCCTCGCACAGACCGGTCCGGTCGGGGGCGTAGTCCTCGACCACGACGCCGTGCTCTGCGACCTGTCGTTCGATGGTGCGGGCGCCGATGATGATCACTGCTGTGGATCCGGCGCTCAGGGCGGCTGCGGTGATCAGGTATGGCCTGAGCAGGCGCAAGGCGAGCCAATTCATGCTGTGGGGACCTTTCGGGCAGGTTCTGTCTCGGCTGCCCGCAGGTATCCGAGGAGCAGTTCTTCCAATGTCGGCCGGTGCCACGCCAGGCTGCCGGCCGCGACGGGTCCCGGAGACCGGGTCAGGGCGCAGGCGTCGCGTCCTGCGGCGCGGACCTCGACGATGGTGGCGCCGTCGAGCGCGCCGATCTCACTACGGGCCCCGACCGCAACAAGGTGGTCAGCCAGTGCGGGCTCCACCTCGGCCGCGAGCCGCACCCGGCCCTCGGCCAGGACCACCACGCGGTCGCAGACACCGTCTATGTCCGCGACGACGTGTGAGGACAGCACCACCGTCGTGCCTCGTTCGGCGACATCGGCCATCAGCGTGCCGATGACCTCCGTGCGGGCGACCGGGTCGAGTGGAGCGAGTGGCTCGTCCAGCAGCAGCAGGTCGGGCTGCTTGGCCAGGGCCATCACCAGAGCCAAGCGGGTGCGGTGTCCCGGGGTGAGGGTGCCCACCCGGGCCCCGGACGGCAGTGCCGCGTCGTCGGCGAGCCGTTGCGCGTACGCGGGACTCCAGCGCGGATTGAGTCGGCCACCCAGTCTGAGTGTCTGCGCCACCGTCAGCATCGGGTATGTCCCCGGTTGTTGCGCCACGTACCCGATGCGTTGCAGCGTGGCGTCGCCGGCCGGCTCACCGAACACCAGCACGGCGCCGCTGTCCGGCCGCAACAACCCGGCTGCGGCGCGCAGCAGCGTGCTTTTGCCGGCCCCGTTGCGCCCCACCAAGGCGGTGACCGCACCGGCTGGCACCGCGAACGAGCAGCCATGCAACGCTTGCTGCCGCCCGAAGCCGTGGGCGAGCCCGACGACGTCCAAAGCCGCCGTTGTGCTGTCAGCCGACACGGTGTGTCCCCTCTGTCATCGGTTCCGCTTCCGCCGCAACTTCGACGACCAGCGCCTGCATGTCCCGGACGTCGAGACCTGCTGCGTATGCGCGGGCGGCCCATGCGGCCAGCTCGAGCCTCAGCTCACCGACGATGCCGGGCAGCACGGCCAGCTGTTCACGGACGAACGTGCCGGCACCCTGCCGCGCCTCCACGAGTCCTGACATCTCCAGCTCTCGGTACGCCTTGAGAACCGTGTTGGGATTGATACCAGCGTGTTCCGACACTTCGCGGGCCGTCGGCAACTGGTCCCCCGGCGTCAACCGGCCCATGCGGACGGCCTGGCGGACCTGTTGCATCAGCTGGACATACACGGCGGTACCGGTTCGACGATCGATCCGGAAGATCACTCAACAACCAATCATCTAGTTGACTAGTTGAATGACTCTCTCCGGTCCTCGAAGCGATGTCAAGGTGGTTCACCGGCCTGCGTGGAGGAGTTGGCGCCCGGCGGGCACCGCTCGCAGGCCCCGACGCCATCAAGGGCCCGGCGATGACGGCGAGCTTCGTGCGCGCCCAACAACGCTGACTGCGCTGCGGATTCGCCCATGCTCCGAGCCCGCTCCTGAACGGGTGGTCCGTCCGTGACCTCGTGGGAGTTCTGCGCGAAATCAGGCCCCGGCGGCGCGGGAGGACCGTCTCGGAAAGATCATTCCATTCCGATTTCCTGCACCCGCCCATCCACGGCAGCAGGGGCTGCGACCAGCGTCTTCGCCCGGTGCGCGCCAACATGATCGGCGTTGATCATGGCGGGGTCGCAGCCGCGGGAAAACGGCGGCGGATACCCCCCTGGTTCGCCTTTCTAACGTCGGGAATTCCGGCTTGCGCGCCGGCCTTGTTCGATCTTGCTGAATGCGGTCAGGCGACTATAGGCTCGGCCACTTCCGGCTGTTCGGGAAGGCGGAGTGGTGCAGACGGGGCCGATCGAATACGTCCGGGCGGTCAGTGCCGGTGACGTGCTGGCCGCCCTTGCCGACGGGGAGACGTCGGTGCTCGCCGGTGGGCAGAGCCTGCTGGACGAGGCGGCCACCGTGCGCCGGCGGGTGGTCGACATCAACGGGGTGGCGGAGTTCGAGGCGCTGACCGAGGTGGACGGTGTGCTGCGGGTCTCGCCCCTCGTCCGGCACCGCATGTTCGAGGGGGACACCGTCGGCGGGCCGCTCGGCGACCTGCTGCGGGCCGTGGTGAGCTGCATGGGGCATCCTCCGGTACGGGCCAGGGGCACGATGCTGGGCACCCTGGCCTATGCGCATCCGGCGGCGGAGTGGCCGGTCGTCGCGACGATCCTCGGCGGCGAGCTCGACCTGTGCGGGCCGGACGGGCGGCGTACGGTGCCGGCGGAACAGTTCTTCACCGGGCCCTTCGCCACCGTGCGGCGGCCGGAGGAACTGCTGGCCGAGTTCCGCCTGCCGGTGCTGCAGGCCGGCACGGGCACCGGGTACGCGGAGGCGCGCCCGGTTGCCGGGGACTTCGCCACGGCCGCCACGATCGCCGCGGTGACCGTGACCGGCGGCACGGTCACCGCCGCCGCGGTCGGCCTGGTCAACGCCGGGCCGCGACCGGTGCGCGCGCGGGCTGCCGAGGCGGCCCTGCTCGGCAGCACGTTCTGCGACGCGGCCATCACCGCCGCCGCCGGGGCCGCCGCCGGGATCGACGCCCGCCTGGAGCGTCCCGGCGAGCACGCCCACCTGAAGCAACCCGGCGAGCGGGAACGCCCGGAGCGGCTCGGCGAGCGGGAACGCCGTGCCCGGCGCCGGATGATCCAGGTGCTGACCCGCCGCGCGCTGACCCGGGCGCGCAGCGTCACCGACGACCCGAAGCAGACCGTGGGAGCCTCACCCGGCTGACGGGTGACCAGGAGGAACGCGACGGGTGGCACGCGGCCGGGACACCGCCGGGCTGCGGCCCGCTGCCCCGGTACGTACGCTGCTCGCGTGCCCCAACCCGCCGCACCGACGAGATACACCAAGCGCACCCTGGTGACCGTGTCGCACGCCATCGAACAGGCGGCCCTGGCCGCCGCCGAGGACGGCCCGCTGGTGGTGATCGCGCTCTTCCAGCGGCTGCCCTATTTCGAGCGGGAGCGGCAGGTGTACGAGCGCATCGCCGCCCGAGCCGCCGTGACCGTCGTGGGGATCGTCGCCGGCGAGGCCCCGCCGCTGCCGGAGCGGGCGCATGCCGTCCTGCTCGCCGACGACGAGGAGCTGGCGCGCGAGTGGACGGTCGTCGTCTGCACCCCGCGCTTCGGGGCCGTGCTCGTCGCCCACGACCGGGAGGAGCTCGACGGCGGGGCGGCCACGGTGGAGAGCGGCCGGCTGTTCGACGGCCGGTGCAGTTACCGCCGCGACGAGGCGTTGCACGAGGCGCTGCGCCTGCGCGCCCTGCTGGCGGACCGCCTCGCCCCGGAGGCGGTGGCCGCGATCGATGCGGCGCTGGACCGGGTACGCGACATTCCCGCCGCCCCGGGAGAGGCGCGCCTGGACGCCGCGATGCGCCTGCTCGTCGAGCGCAGCAGCCGCGACGACCGGCGGCTCAACGACCGGCGGCCCTCGAACAAGGAACTGGCCGGCCCGGACAGCGTCGGCCGCTACGTGGGCGCGGCGGGGGTGACCGCGTCGGGCGTGCTCCCGGTGGCGCTGCTCGCCGTGCACGTCGCACCCGTCCAGGGCGCGGGCGACGCGATGGGCCGGACGGCCGCCCGGCAGGAGGAGTCGGCGATCGGCCTGCTGACCGCCCGCCTGCGGCCCGCCGACCGTGCGACCCGGGTCGCGCCCGGCGAGTACCTGCTCTATCTGCCGGCGCTGGCCCGGGAGGAGGCCCTGTCACTCGCGTACCGGCTCAACGCCGACTTCGCAGAGGCAGCGCAGCACAGCGCCTTCCTCCCGGTCACCGCGACCGTGGTGGTCTGCGTGAGCCGGCGCCGCCCGCTCCCGGTCGACGAGGTCCGGGCGGGCCTGCGCTGGGCCGTCGAGTCGGGCGTGCCCGTCGCCACCGTGGACGGCTGACCCACCGGAACAGGACCGCGTCCCCCGATCGGGGACGGGGCCGTCGGGGCCGGCCGGGTACTGCAGGGGCACCCATTCCCCTGAGCCCCGCGGAGGCATCATGGACAGCGCCGATCCGGACGCGACGACCACCCGGCACCCGTACGAGCGCGCACCCCACCCGGACCTCCCCGGCGGTGGCGACGACGCGATGACCCGCTCCGAGGAGCACCTGGTCGTCGGCACCGAGCTGCTGGAGACCGGGCGCGCCCGGCTGCGGAAGTTCGTGGTGACCGAGGAGGTGCAGATCACCGTGCCGGTGCGTCGCGAGGGCGTACGGCTGGAACGGGTGCCGATCGAGGACGGCGACCGTCATCCGGTGCACGACCCCGACGTGTTCGGCCCCGCGGAGGTGTTCGGCGGCGTGGTGTTCGAGATCGTCCTGCACGAGGAGCGGCCCGTCGTCACCACCGAGATCGTGCCGGTGCAGCGGGTCAGGCTGACCAAGACCGTGGAGACCGACGACCGGGTCGTCTCAGGCGAGGTGCGCCGGGAGCGGATCGAGGCCGACCTGCCGGGCGAGGCACCCCGCAACTTGTGAGAGCCCTTTTCAGGCGGCGGGGTGAGATCCCGTTCTCCGCCGGGTGACCTGCGGGAAGTCCCGGTGGATCGGCGCTCGGGGCGGGTAGCTGAGCGATCACGACCCCGACGAAGGAGGCCACGATGATCACGCAGGAGCAGATCCCCTCGCTGTACGGGACCGACGTGTACGACCGCACCGGCGACAAGGTCGGCAGCGTCGGCGCGGTGTGGAGCGACGGCGCCGGGCGGCCGGCCTGGGCGAGCGTCCGGACCGGGTTGTTCGGGCTGGGCGAGTCGCTGGTGCCGCTGCAGGACGCCGAGCGGCACGGCGACCGGGTGGTGGTGCCGTTCGAGAAGGCGCAGATCAAGGACGCGCCCGACGTCGACGCGGACGCCGACGAGCCGCTGACCGACGAGGAGGTGACGCGGCTGTACGAGCACTACGGCCTGAGCTGGGACGACGGGTACCGCACCGGCTCCACCGACGGGTACGGCACCGGCGGCCATCGCACCGCGGGCGGCAGCGGCCGGCACGCCGCCGGAGGCACGGCCGACGACGCGATGACCCGCTCGGAGGAGCGGCTCACCGCCGGCACCGTCCCCGAGCAGGCGGGCCGGGCCCGGCTGCGCAAGTACGTGGTGACCGAGCAGGAGCAGGTCACCGTGCCGGTGCGGCGCGAGGAGGCACGCATCGAGCGCGAGCCGATCACCGACGCGAACCGGGCGGCGGCGCTGGACGGCCTCGACATCACCGAGGCCGAGCACGAGGTCGTCCTGCACGCCGAGCGCCCGGTCGCCGGCACCGAGGTGGTGCCGGTGGAGCGGCTGCGCCTCGGCAAGGAGACGGTGACCGAGGAGCACACCGTCGCGGGTGAGGTGCGCAAGGAGCACATCGAGGCGGACCTGCCGGGCGAGGGCCGCCGCCCGCTCGCCTGAGCCCACCGTCCCGGCGCCGCACGATCGGCGGCGCCGGGACGCCGGTTGCTCATCGCGTACGGGTCAGGTCGCGCAGGACGAGCTCGGCGTCCCGCGGCGGGAGCGGCCCGTGGAAGAAGGAACCCTGACCGTAGCCGCACCCCATCCCGGCCAGCAGCCGGGCCTGTGCGGCGGTCTCGATGCCCTCGGCGACCACCGCCAGGTCGAAGGCCGCGCCCAGCCGGACGACGGCCTCGGCGATCCGGCGGGCCTTCGGGTCGTCCGCGATCCCGGCGACGAACGACCTGTCGACCTTGAGGATGCTGACCGGGAGGCGGTGCAGACAGCTCACGCCCGCGTGACCCGTACCGAAGTCGTCGACCGCGAACCGGATGCCCCTCGCGCGCAGCGCCGCCAGGCGGGCGGTGGTCTCCTCGCCGGGGTCCAGGGCCGCACCCTCGGTGATCTCGAGGATCAACCGGCCGGCCGGGAAGCCGGTCTCGTCGAGGATCCCGGTCACCAGCCCGACCAGGTCGGACCGGGCGGCCTGGTGCGGGGACAGGTTGACGCTGATCAGGATCCGGTCGGCGCCCGGTAGGCCCGCCCGCCACGCCGCACCCTGGCGGCACGCCTCGCGCAGCACCCAGGCGCCGAGCGGGATCACGGCCCCGGTCTCCTCCGCCAGACCGATGAAGGCGTCGGGAGGCAGCAGGCCCCGGTGCGGGTGGTTCCACCGGACCAGGGCCTCGACCGCGACGACGGGCGCGGCACCGTCGCCGGTCAGGGCCACGGCGGGCTGATAGTGCAGCACGAGCTCGTCGTTGTCGATGGCACTGCGCAGCTCGGCGTCGCGTTCCCCGGCATCGAGCTGCGGCGTGTAGATCGCATACCGCGAGTGGCCGGAGCGCTTGGCCGCGTACATGGCGGTGTCGGCCTGGTGCAGGAGCTGGTCGGCGGTGGCGGCGGCGCCGGGCTCGTGCAGGACGACGCCGACGCTGGCTTCGACGGCGAGCACCACGTCGCCGAAGACCACGGGGGTACGCAGCGCGTCCACCAGGCGCTGCGCGATGCGCCCGGCCGCGGCCGGGCCGGGCAGGTCGCCCAGGACCAGGGCGAACTCGTCGCCGCCGAGGCGCCCGGCGAGGTCCCCGGCGCGGACCACCGACCGCAGGGCGACGGCGGCGGCCTGCAGGACCGCGTCGCCGGCCTCGTGACCGTACGCGTCGTTGACGGGTTTGAACTTGTCCAGGTCGACGACCATGATCGCGGCACAGCGGCCGGGCCGGGGCGGCTGGCCGACGAGCCGGGCCACCCGCCGGTTGATCAGAGTGCGGTTCGCCAGGCCGGTGAGGGGGTCGGTGACGGCCAGCGTGCGGTTCTCCCGCAGCACGAGCATCTGGCGCGCGACGACCAGGCCGGTCAGCGCGATGGCACCGATGATCATGCCGCCGAGCGGATAGAGCCCCTGCTCCCGGGCCAGGTAGCCGAGGACGCCGTAGGCGAGCGCGATCGCCGCGTACGGCAGCCAGTTGATCCCCGCGGGCGGCCCGGACGCGCCCTGCACCGGGTGGTCGCGCTGGTAGGCGCGGTGCGCGGCGAGCACGAGCAGGAAATCCCCTGCCGTCCAGAACAGGTCCGGCCACATCCCGCCGGTGAAACCCACGTGCAACTGCAGATAGCCGTACGCGACGTCGGCGACCACGAACAGCGTGACGGCCGCCGCCAGCAGGCGCACCGCCGGATCCGTGGCGGTGGAGCGGCGCAGCAGCAGCATCGCCAGCGCCAGGACCAGCAGCAGGTCCCCGATCGGCAGGGCGAGCGAGAAGAACAGCTGGTGCAGCGGTACGTCCCGGCCCGCGACCAGGGGGCCGAGCAGCAGGTACCACAGGACGATGAAGGTACCGGTCGCGACGATCACCGCGTCGAGGGTCAGCTTGATCCGGTCGCCGCGGGTGCGCGCGCCGGTCGGTACGAGCAGCAGACCGGCGAACATGACCGGGACGAACGCGACGAAGAAGTAGTCGGCCACGGCCGGGTACGGAGGGTCACCCAGCAGCCCGTCCTCGATGAACCAGGCCGTCTGCGAAGCCAGCCGGCACGCGTACGCGGCGGTGATGACCAGCCATGCCCGCCGGGCCCGCGGCGTCCGGCTGCCCCGCAGCACCACCCGCAGGCCGAGCAGTACGTATACCAGCGCCAGCGGCAGATGCACCAGATCCGTCACGAACCGGCGGGTGTGCCCGCTGCCCCAGCCGCCGAGGTAGAACACGAGGAAGGCAGCAAGCAGCACGCCGGTGCCGGCCACCGCCGCACCAGCGACCCGGTCTTCCCCTCTGACTGCCCGCATCACCTATGACATCGGCAGCACCGCGGACCTGCTGAGCCGCCCGGGACGGGCGGACCCTGCCTGCGGGCCCGCCCGTCCCGTGGCCGGTCAGGAGCCGAGCGGGCAGCTCGCCTCGTATTCGGAGACCGTGCGGCCGGACGGGCCGGGGCACACGAACTGGTCGTAGCGGGTGTCGTCGTCCACGAACCGCTTCAGCCAGGCGACGCTCTGCGCGGAGATCGTCGTGTTGGTGGTGTTCGGCGCGAAGTGGGAGGCGCCCGCCAGCTCGAGGTAGCTCTTGTCGAGCGATCCCGGCATGCCGGCGAAGAACGGCTCCGCGTGCCGGCCGACCGGTGCGACGGTGTCCCGCTGGGCCCCGATGATCATCGTGGGGACCTGCAGGGTGCGGTAGTTCTTGGTCGTATTCCAGGGGGTCAGCGGGATCGCGGCCTGCAGCGACGGCCGGCTGACGGCGGCGTCGAGGGAACCACCGCCACCCATGGAGTGGCCCATCACCGCCAGCCGGCTCGCGTCGACACGCGCCCGGGCGGTGCTGCGGGTGGTGAGGAAGTCCAGCGCGGCGAGCAGCTGGCGCCCCCGGGCGGCGGGCTGGTCGCTGGTGGTGAGGGTGTCAATGTTGAACACCACGAAGCCCTGCGAGGCGAGCCGCGGGGCGATCCACGCCATGCTGCTCTTGCGGGCGGTGAACCCGGGGGCGATGGCGACCGCGCCGAAGGTGCCGGCAGAGGTGTCGGTGGGGAAGTAGATGTCACCGCCGCCGAAACCGCTGACGGAGGAGCGCGGGACGGCGGTCTGCGAGACGGCGAACGGGCCGCGCGCGGCCTGGATGCTCGCCTGCGTCGGGGCGGGCCCGCGCTGGAACGAGGTGGTCGCGGCGTCGGCCTGCGGGATGAGCGTGATGCCGCCCGCGGCCAGCGCGACGGCGGCGGCCGCCCCGGCGAAGGTGCGGGGGCGCAGGAACCGGGGACGCGGTCGGACGGTGCCGCGGTGACGGCGGGGTGTGCGCTCCTGGACGTGAGGGTCCTGGACCGGCATGGTGACTCCCTTGGACGGGCCCGGAAGTGCTTTCCGGCGGCGATGACCAGCAATACGGATCGGGTGCCGCAACGGTTCGGCGAATCGGCGTACGGAGGCAATGCTGAGACGGCCGTCGCACGATTCAGCCGCCCGCAATTCCGGCAAAGGTGATGGTCGTACCTAGGCGTTCCTAAAAGGGGCGGCGGTTGTCACCGAAAGGATGACGGCCATCACCGGGCAGGCCGTACCCTGCGGGTACCCTGGGCCGGACCTGCGTCGGCCCGAGGGGAACGGTCGTGCGGAAAAGATGACGTCCCGGCGGGTGATGAGCCGCGCGGAAGGCGTGGACGGCGCCGTCCGCCATTTCGTCCGGAACGGCGGACTCGACATGGAGGAGCTCGCCGCGGAATTGGCGGTCAGCCGCGCCACGCTCTACCGCGTGGCGGGCAGCCGCGACGCACTGCTCGGCGAGGCGCTGTGGGCGATGGGCCGCTGGGTCCTGGACCGCTGCCGCGCGGAGCGGACCGCCGCGGGCGCCGACGGCGTCATCGAGGTGTCGCGGAACTACGCCCGCAAGCTGGCGACGGCCGAGCCGATCCGCCGCTTCCTCGGTGCGGAGCCGCAGACAGCCGCCCGGGTGCTGCTCACCCCGGCGGCGACCGTGCACCGCGAGGCGGTCAGTGCCCAGCACGCCGTGTTCCTCGAGGCCGGGCTCCCGCCCGGCCCTTGCTTGCGGCATCGCGCCACGCTCTACGTCGGCCTGATGGAATCCGTCCTCTACGGCGAGCAACTCGGCGGCGACGCCATCGCGTTCGAGGTCGCCGAGCCGGCCCTGCGCGCCCTGATCACGCGCTGAGCGTCAGGCGCTGGTCGCCGACGGCACGCCATCGGCGCAGGTGATCGTCATGGTGACGCGGTTCTTGCCGTGCTTGAAGGACACCGCGGGCGCCGGCCCGGCGGTCTTGTCACCCTCGGTCACCTTGTACGGCTTCACGGCCGCCCACGACAGGATCTGTGCCGTGCCGGGATCCGGGCAGGTCGCGCGGACCTGACCCGCCTCCGAGGACAGCGTGCGCTCCACCGGCGCCACCGGCTCGCCCGGCTCCGCCGGGCCCGTGGGCTGCGTCGTGCCGGCGGGCGCGGGACTGGTTGCACCGGGCGCCGAGTTGTTCCCGCCGGGCCCGGCCGGAACGCGCTCCTCGGGCACCGCCCCGCGGGTCTCCGCTTCGCGGCTGCCGGGAGGGGCCGGCACGGCGCGGTTGGGTCGCGCCGGAGGCGACTGCGACGGGGCCTTCGTGGCGGGGCTCGCCGTGCCGGCC
>CAKUMG010000015.1 GCA_934667465.1 uncultured Actinoplanes sp.
GTACACGGTGGCATACCCGCCCCTGGCCATGACCGACAAGCCGGACATGCCCGGAACGTAGGGCACGGGCAGGCGGCTGGGCGGGGTATCCGTCACGGCTTAGAAAATACGCGACGACGGTCCCTGATCATCCCGGCACGTCAGACGCGTAGGCGACAGATTCGGACGGATCCACGATGGACAATGCCAGCGCGTCCCTGACCTCCTCGGCTGCGACCCGCTCGCTGGCCTGCTCGGTGGCATAGGCCAGCAGCACCGCCTCGTCGGCCGCCGCGCGCGCCGCGGCGAGGTTTCCGGCCGCCGCCTCGACCCGGGCCAGCACCAGCGCGGCGACCACCCCGCTGCGCACGTCCTCGGCCTTCACCTCGCGCGCCCGGCGGATCCACGTCGCCGCGGTCTCCAGCCGGCCGTCGGCGAGCAGGGCCGACGCGTACGAGGCCAGGGCGTGCCGCCGCGAGAAGAGCAGCGAGGCACCGGTGTCACTCGCGATCGGTGCGAGCAGCCCGACGGCGGTGGCCGCGTCGCCGGCCCGCAGCCGCGCCTCGGCCAGCAGCACCCGCGGGCCCACCTGGGCCGGCGCCAGCGGGTTGTGCGGCTCGACGGCGGCCATCACCCGGCGCGCATCGGCCTCGGCCGCCTCCACGTCGCCCCGGTGCAGCGCCACGAAACCGCGCAGCACCCCGGCCATGCCCAGCAGCAGCGGATGCCCGGTCCGGTCCGCGTAGTCGAGCGCGTCGGTGAGCAGGTCGTGCGCGTGGTCCGGCTCGTTCAGCCCGCGCGCGATCACCCCCCGTACCACCAGCGCCAGCCCGCGCCCCCAGTCGTCCGACACGGCGTCGAAGTCGCGGAACGCCCGGCGCGCCTCGCCGTCCGCCTCGGCCAGGTCGCCCAGCTCCGCCGACGCGTACGCCTCGACCGACCGCAGCGTCCCGACCGCCCAGCCCTCGCCGACCCGGTCGCCGAAGGGCAGGAAGATCCGGGCCAGCCGGCGCGACTCCTGCAGCCGCCCGGCCAGCAGCCGCGCGAAGGCCGTCGTGCCGCGCAGCCAGGACCGCCCGACCGGGTCGCCCAGCTCGGCGAAGAGGCGCGCCGCGCGTCCGAGTACGGCGTCGGTGCCCGCGAAGTCGCCGCGCGTCGTCGTCACCCAGGCGAGATTCTGCAGGGCCCAGGCCTGCCCGTGCCGGTCGCCCGCGGCCAGGGTCACCTGGTAGGCCGCCGCGAACCGGCTGCTCGCCCGGCTCAGCTTGCCGGAGAGGAAGTCCGCCATGCCCAGCCGCCGCATCGCGTTGGCGCGCTCGGGGGCCAGCCCGGCGTCGGTGGCCACCTCCAGGGCCTCCTGCCAGGCCTCGACCGCCTGGTTCTGCTCGCCCAGGGCCTCCTGCGCCCGCCCGACCACCAGCAGCGCCTCCGCGCGGTAGACCGGGTCGGCGCCGTCGCAGTGCGCGAGCTTCTCGCCCGCCACCAGCGCCTCCTTGGCCCGCCCGAGGCGCAGCAGCGCGCGGGCGTGCACCAGCTGGTCGGCCAGGGGCAGGCCGTCCGACGCGATCGCCGAGGCCCGTTCCGCGTACGCGATGGAAGCGGCCGGCTCGATGTTGGCGAGCGCCCTGCGGGCCATCCGGCCCAGCGCCGCGACCCCCAGCGGCGCCACGTCGCGGGCGGTCGCGTCGGGGCGCAGCCGGACCGCGTCCGCGAGCTCGACCGCGCACTCGGCGTGGCTGGCCACGAACGCGTCGCGCTCGTTCTCGCCGAGGCTCAGCCGCGACGCGCCGTCGTAGCCGAGCTCGGTGATCGTCTCCGGGGCCGCCCAGCGCGCGAGATAGGCGTGCCGGTCCGCGAGGTCCGCCTTGCCGATGCCCGCGTACGCCGCCTCGCGCATCAGGGGCGTGCTGAAGGCATAGCCGCCGCGGACCCGGTGCAGCATCCGGCGTTGCAGCAGCTCGTCGACCGCGCGCTCCAGCTCGGCGGCGGCGACCGCGCCGGGCCCGGCGGCGGTCGGCACCCGGCGCTCGCGCAGGGCCTCGATGACGCCGGTCGGCACGGTGTCACCCACCACGGCCGCGTCCCGCAGCACCGCCCGCGGCTCGTTGGCCAGCGCGTCGATGCGCGCGGCGAGCACGGCGGCCAGGTCGCGGGAGAGCAGCTGGCTGCCCATCGAGCCGGCCGCGAGCTGCCAGCGGCCGGCCGCGTTGGCACCGACCGCGGGCATCAGCGACCCGCGCTCCATCAGCAGCGTGACCAGCTCGGCGAGGTAGAACGGGTTGCCCTGCGCGGTCGCCAGCAGGCGGTCCGCGTCGCCCTGGGCCAGCTTGCCGCCGTTGAGGTACGACGTGAGCAGCCGCGACGCGTCCGCACCGCGCAGCGGCGGCAGGCTGTGGATCTCAGCGTCCGCGAGCCGGGTCAGCGCACCCGCCGTCCGGACCAGCTCGGGGCGGCCGAGCAGCAGCAGGACGACCGGGCCGTCGAGCCGCGACAGCACCCCGCCCAGCGCGTCGATGGTCTCGGCGCTCGCGTCGTGCAGGTCGTCGACGATGACCACCAGCGGCGACTCCTTGGTCAGCGCGCTGAGCAGGCCGGCCACCGCGGCCGGGATCGACTCGGTCTCCGGCACCCCGCCGCCGGTGGGCTGCCACTCGGCGACCGCGTTCGGGCCGACCGGGTTGACCGGCGCCTCGCCGTAGCCGAGCAGCGCGAGCAGCCGGTCGGTGTCGATGTCGGGCGCGTCGCCGTCGCGGGTCAGCCGCGCGACCAGCTTGCGCAGCCGCTCCTCGACCACGGCGCGGGTCATCGTGGCGGAGACGTCCTTGGGCAGGCCGACGGCCTTGCGCACCAGGTCGGCCAGGGGCGCGAAGCGGCGGCGTTCGCCGAACGCGCGGCAGCGGACCCGCAGCACGCGGGCGCCGGTGTGCGACGCGAACCGGCCCGCGCCGACGTCGTACCCGGCGGCCAGCCGCTTCACCTCGCCGGCGAACCGGGTCTTGCCGATGCCCGCCTCGGCCGTCATCACCAGGACCCGCGGCATGCCCGAGTCGATGACCTCGGCGAGCGCGCCGGAGACGCGGCCCAGCTCGGTCTCCCTGCCGACGAAGGGCGCCTCGTCGCCGAGACCCGATCGGGTGCCGGGCGCGTCGCGAAGACCGAGCAGCTCGTACGCCGGCACGGGCTCACGCTTGCCCTTGAGGCGCAGCGCGCGCAGCTGGCGCCAGGCGGCGATGTGCCGGGTGCCGGCCGAGGTGCGCGTGCCCGCGTACACCCCGCCGACCGCCGCGGCGTCCGCGAGCCGGGCGGCGGTGTTCACGGTGTCGCCGATGACCGTGTATTCGATGGAGGCCTGAATGCCGGCCACCACCTCGCCGGTGTTGAGCCCGACGCGCAGGCCGGTGGGCGCGCCGCCGCCCCGCTCGTCGTCGAGGACCCGGCGGACGGCCCGCTGCATGCTCAGGGCGGCCCGCACGGCCCGCTCGGCGTCGTCCTCGTGCGCCACGGGCGCGCCGAAGACGGCCATGATCCCGTCGCCGGTGAGCTTGTCGACGTGCCCGCCGAACGTCTTGACCGCCCCGGCCAGCGCGGCGAGCACCCGGTCGGTGACCGCGCCGACCCGCTCCGGGTCGAGATCCTCCGACCAGGAGGTGAAGTCGGAGAGGTCGCCGAAGAGCACCGTCACGATGCGCCGCTCGGCCGCCGGGAGCGAGGCCGCGGCGGGCAGCGCAGCCCCGCAGTTGTGGCAGAAACGGGCATTCGGAACAGCGACGGTCCCGCACACTGGACAGGTCACAGCGGGTCCAACTCCGTCGGGCCCGGCTGTGATTCCCGCCTCAGATATTCGAGCTGTGCGTGCGCGGACCACTCCGCCGCGTGCCGCAGCGACGGGTCGACGTCGGGGTAGACGAGCGCGACGACCGCCTCCGGGGTGTCGGCACCGGCCGCCACGGCCGCCCTGACCTGGCCGAGCCGGTCCCGCCGGTGGGCGAGATAGGCCAGCGCCAGCTCGGCGCAGTCCGGCCGGGCCGGCCCGTGCCCGGGCAGCATGAGCAGCGGGTACGCGCTGAGCGTCTCCAGGCTGGTCAGATAGGCGCCGAGATCGCCGTCGGGCCACGCGACGACGGTGCTGCCCCGGCCGAGGACGGTGTCCCCGGTGAAGATCCCGGTGGTGTCCCCGTCGGTCGCGGTGAAGCAGACCGAGTCCGCGGTGTGCCCCGGCGTCCGCAGCACCTCGATGGCGAGCCCGGCGAGGTCGAGACGGGCCGGCAACGGGTCGCCGTGCCGCGGGTCGGCGGCGAGGACCGGCACGCCGCCGAGCATCCGGGAGAGCGTCTCGGCGCCCTCGACGTGGTCGTGGTGGCCGTGGGTCACCAGGATGGCCGCGAGCGGCCGGTGCTCGGCGATCGAGGCGAGGTGACCCGCGTCGTCGGGCCCGGGATCGATCACCACGGTCTCCGCCGCGCCGCGGGCGCGCAGCACCCACGTGTTGGTGCCCTCGAGCGTCATCGGCCCGGCATTGGGCGCGCGCAGCAGCGCCAGCCATCCCGGCAACCGCTCGACCTGCGACGACACAGACCCACCCCCCGAAGGGCATGGTACGTCGCCGGACCCGCCGGGACCGAGCACGCGTTGTGCGACCCGGTCACCGACGGTCACTTCCGGTGCCCTTCCGGGCACTCCGGCCTGGTCAGGCCACCTCGGCGATGACCTCGACCTCGACCGGGGCACCCAGCGGCAGCTCGGCCACGCCGACGGCGCTGCGGGCGTGCCGGCCGATCTCGCCCAGCACGTCGCCGAAGAGGTTCGAGGCGCCGTTGATCACGGCGGGCTGGCCGGTGAAGCCGGAGGCGGACGCCACGAAGCCGGTCACCTTGACGATCTTCACGAGCCGGCCCAGGCCGACCAGCGACTCGATCGCCGCGAGCGCGTTGAGCGCGCACACCCGGGCCAGCTCGTTGGCCTGCTCCGCGGTCACCTCGGCGCCGACCTTGCCGGTCAGCGGGAGCTTCCCGTCGACGAACGGCAGCTGGCCCGAGACGTAGACGTAGTTGCCGGACTGCACCGCCGGCACGTACGAGGCCAGGGGCGCGGCGACCTGCGGCAGGGTCAGGCCGAGCTCGGCGAGCTTCGCGTACGCGTCGGCACCGCCCGCGCCGCTGACAGGCGCCGGGGCCGTCAAGACTTCGCCCGCTTCATGTAGGCAACCAGCTGATCGGGGTTGGGGCCCGGCACGACCTGCACCAGCTCCCAGCCGTCCTCACCCCAGGTGTCGAGGATCTGCTTGGTCGCGTGGACCAGCAGCGGCACCGTCACGTACTCCCACTTCTGCATTGCTCGCCCGCCTCAGATCTCGTTGCTGCTCAGCTTCGGCGCAAGCCTAGGTCAGCCGGGCCGGAGCGGCCTCGCGGGCACTGGCTTTCCACTAGGCTTGCCGGTGGGGAGGTGCGGCCCCCGGGCCGGATCAGGGAGCACGATGACGCAACCGCCGCCGGACGGAAGCGCGTGGCCGACGGCCGCGACGGAGGACCGGCCCGATGCCGCCTACCCCGATGCCGCTCCGCAGCCGGTCCCCGCGGCCGGTCCCCCGGAGTGGCCGCCACCGGGGTCCTGGCCCGCCGAGACGCCGCCGCCCGCCCACGCCGCGTACGACCGCAGCGGCTACGACCGCGCCGACTATGACAGCGCCGGCTACGACCGGAGCCCGTACGAGCAGGGTGCGACCGCCTATCAGCAGCAGGCCTGGGAGCAGGACGCGTGGGAGCGGGCCCAGCAGCCCGGCCCGTGGGCGCCGCCGGAGGAGCCCGCCCATGGGTACGACCGGTACACCGCCCTGCACGAGACCGCCCGCCGGGCATCGGACACGTTCCTGACCTGGGAGGGCGCCGACGACCAGACCACGCAGCTCCCGCCGATCGGTGACGCCGAGACCGTCGAGGGCGAGGTGGTCTGGCACCAGCGGCCGGCCGCCGAGCCGTTCCGCGCCAAGCACGAGAAGCCCGGCGAATGGCAGACCGACCCGCCGGACCACCTGGCCTTCGAGCACTCCCCGCCGGCCGAGGTGCAACCCGGCGTGCAGGACGACCAGCCCGCCGAGGCGATCCCGCTGAGCATGTTGCCGCAGCCCTGGCAGGTGCCCTTCGACCCGCAGCACAACGAGCCGCACCCCGACCCGGAGCCCGCCCGGCCGGCCCGCCGGAACACCGGCCGCTGGGTGGCGCTCGCCGTGGTCCTCACCGTGCTGCTGCTCGGCGGGGGCGCGGCGTCGGCGTACCTGCTGCTGCGCGACGCCGACAGCGGCAAGGGCTCCCCCGACCCGGCGACCGCCGTGGACCGGTTCATGACGGAGGTCTACACCCGGCACGACGCGGTGGCCGCCGAGGACCTGGTCTGCCGGGAGGCGCGCGACCAGGCGAAGATCGCCGGCCGGGTCGCCGAGATCGAGGGCTACGCGAACGAGTACCCGGCGCCCGCCTACGCCTGGGGTCAGCCCGCGATCAGCGCGATCACCGGCACGAAGGCCACGGTCGACGTGCAGCTGACGATGACCACGGACGACGAGCGGGCCGCGCGGCAGCAGCTGACGTTCACCGTGATCCGCAAGACGGGCTGGCTGGTGTGTGACGTCACGAGCCGGGCCTGACCAGCGGCGCACCGTGACTGGGTGGCCGTCGTGAGCCGGGGACCGGTCCGGGTGGCCGTACAGTCGGGTCATGGGTCGTAGTGAGTGGCCCGCGCGGCTGCACGTCGTGACGGGCAAGGGCGGCACGGGCAAGACCACGGTGGCGGCCGCGCTGGCCCTCGGCCTGGCCGCGGGCGGGCATCGGACGCTGCTGGCCGAGGTGGAGGGGCGGCAGGGCATCGCCCAGCTCTTCGGTCTCGAGCCGCTGCCCTACCGGGAGCTGCGCATCGCGACGCCGCCGAGGGGCGACGGGGAGGTCCGCGCGCTCGCGGTCGACCCCGAGGAGGCCCTGCTCGAATACCTCGAGATGTTCTACAAGCTCGGCGCGGCCGGCCGGGCGCTGCGCAAGATCGGGGCGATCGACTTCGCCACCACCATCGCGCCGGGGCTGCGGGACGTGCTGCTCACCGGCAAGGTGAAGGAGGCGACCACCCGATCGGCCGAGGGACGGCGGGCGTACGACGCGGTGGTGCTCGACGCGCCGCCGACCGGCCGGATCGGGCGGTTCCTCAACGTCACGGCCGAGACCGCCAAGCTGGCCAAGATGGGCCCGATCAAGACGCAGAGCGACGGGGTCTCGTCACTGCTGCGCTCGCCGATGACCTCGGTGCACGTGGTGACGCTGCTCGAGGAGATGCCGGTGCAGGAGACCCTCGACGCCGTCGCCGAGCTGACCGCGCTGCGCATCCCGGTGGGGCGGATCGTCGTCAACGCCGCCCGGCCGCCCCTGCTGGCCGGGGCGAAGGTCACCAAGGCGGAGCTCAAGCGCGGCCTGAGCGCCGCGGGCCTGCCGTCCGACCCGGCCACCGTCGCCGGGCTGCAGGCCGAGGCGAAGGCGCACCTGACCCGCCGGGAGCTGGAGGAGTCGCTCCGCACCGACCTGATCGAGGGCGGGCACCCGCTCGTCGAGCTCCCGCTGCTGGACGGGGGCGTCGACCGGCGGGGGCTGGACCGGCTCGCCGCGCTCCTGATGGGTGTCTGACCCGCCACACCGGGCGGCCTCGCGGTCAGGAGTCAGTACGCTCGAATCGTGGCCTCCGATCACCGCGACCCGACCGCTCCGCGTCTGGATGTGGACACCCTGCTGGCGGACCCCGCGACCCGGATCGTGGTCTGCTGCGGCGCCGGCGGCGTGGGCAAGACGACCACCGCCGCCGCGCTGGGCCTGCGGGCCGCGGAGCAGCACGGCCGCCGGACCGTGGTCCTGACCATCGACCCGGCCCGCCGGCTCGCCCAGTCGCTGGGCCTGACCGAGCTGGACAACACGCCCCGCCAGGTCAAGGGCATCGACACCGAGGCCACCGGCGGTGAGCTGTTCGCGATGATGCTCGACATGAAGCGGACCTTCGACGAGGTCGTGCAGCAGCACACCTCGCCGCAGCGGGCCGCGGAGATCTTCGCCAACCCGTTCTACCAGGCCATGAGCTCGACCTTCGCGGGCACGCAGGAATACATGGCGATGGAGAAGCTGGGCCAGCTGCGCGCGGCGGACGAGTGGGACCTGATCGTCGTCGACACCCCGCCGTCGCGCTCGGCGCTCGACTTCCTCGACGCGCCCGCGCGGCTGTCGCGCTTCCTGGACGGCAAGATGCTGCGGCTGCTGATGGCGCCGGCCCGCGGCGGGCGCAGCATGTTCAGCCTGGTGACCGCGTCCTTCGGGGTGTTCTCCCGCGCGGTGCAGAAGATCCTCGGCGCGCAGCTGCTGACCGACCTGTCGGGCTTCGTCGCGGCCCTCGACTCGATGTTCGGCGGCTTCCGGCAGCGCGCCGACCAGACCTACCGGGTCCTGCAGGATCCGCAGACCGCGTTCCTGCTGATTGCGGCGCCCGAGCCGGACGCCGTCCGGGAGGCCGCCTATTTCGCGGAGCGCCTCGTCGCCGACCGGATGCCGCTGGCCGGTCTCGTCGTCAACCGGCTGCACCGCGCGTCGCTCGCGTCGGTGCCGCTGGCCGAGGCGGAGCGCGCGGTGGCCGCCCTGGACGCCGAGGGCGACCAGCAGGTGACGGCCGACGCGCTGCGGGTGCACGCGGCGCTGCTGCGCCAGTTCGAGCGGGAGGCCGCCGTGGCCGCCCGTTTCACCGACGCGTTCCCCGCCGTCCCGTCGGTGGCGGTCACGGCACAGCCCGCCGACGTCCACGACGTCGACGGGCTGCGTGCTATCGGTTCGGCACTCGCGCGCTGAGGCTCCGCGGAGCCCGGCAGTTTCAGCGCGTCGAGACCAGCACCTTGTCAGCGCCCTTTTCGCGCAGCGCGGCCTCGAACATCTTCCGCCAGCTCGCCACGTGCGGGTGCCGGCGCAGCAGGGCCCGCCGCTCCCGCTCGGTCATGCCGCCCCAGACGCCGAACTCGATACGGTTGTCGAGCGCGTCGGCAAGGCATTCGTAGCGGACCGGGCAGCTGCGGCAGATCCTCTTGGCCACGTTCTGCTCGGCACCCTGCACGAACAACGCGTCAGGGTCGCCACTCTGACACGCCGCCATGCTGGGCCAGTCGCTGATCATTCCCATCTGGTTCCGTCCCCCCTTGCTTCACCCCCTGGCGTCCACGGCTCTGCGCCGGTCCGCGGCAGAACGCCGGAACGGAGCGGTCGAGTCCCAAAGCCGTGCGGACACCACTGCGATAGCTCGCCGGACCATCATGCTCCGTAGTCAGGCGATTACGCAACGTTGTCCCTCAAATACGTATACCTCGGGAGTTACGGTCATGTCGGGCTGACCGGACGGAGAAATCTCCCCGGAATTTCTCAGAATGGGCCACGCGCCACCGACCGAAGGGACAGAATCATTCTGGGCGAACCGTGACCATCTCGACCGTTGGACACGTGCGTCTTTCGCGTACCCTGCTCAGGTGACCTCCTGGATGCGCAGACGCGATCACAACATCTTCGCCAATGCGACCTCGCTGCTGATCTGTGGCCTGCTGGCGGGCGTTGTCGTCGCCGCTGCGGCGTTCCCGGCAGTGGCGATGTCCGGCCTCGCGGCCAAGGCCGGCGGGGAGACCTTCGCCAGTCTGCCCAGCGAGCTCAAAACGGCGACAACCCCCCAGATCAGCCGGATCTTCGCGAGCGACAACAAGACGCAGATCGCTGTCTTCTACGACGAGTTCCGCAGCGAAGTTCCGCTGAAGGACATCTCGCAGAACATGCAGGACGCGATCATCGCCGCCGAGGATCACGAGTTCTTCAACCACAACGGCGTCGACCTCAAGGGCGTCGCGCGCGCATTCGTCAGCAACAAGCAGGGCGGGGCCCAGCAGGGCGCGTCCACGCTGACGATGCAGTACGTGCGCATGTCCCTGACGCACTCGGCGACGAGCCCGCAGGAGGTCGTCGACGCGACCAACGACACGGCGCAGCGCAAGATCACCGAGATGAAGTACGCGATGCAGACCGAGAAGGAGCTGACGAAGCACGAGATCCTGGAGCACTACCTGAACCAGGCTCCCTTCGGCAACGGCGCCTACGGCGTCTCCGCGGCCGCGCAGGTCTACTTCAAGAAGAAGCCCAAGGACCTCACGGTCGCCGAGTCCGCGCTCCTGGCCAGCATGGTCAAGGCGCCTACGGCGTTCAACCCCACCACGGCCAGCGGCTACCCGCAGGCGCTCGACCGCCGCAACTACGTCGTCAGCGACATGCTCGAGCTCAAGTTCATCACGCCGGAAGAGGCGAAGAAGGCCACCGACACCAAGATCAGCCGTTCCGTCCAGCACGTGGGCAACGGCTGCGTCTCGGTGAAGACCAACAACTGGGGCTTCTTCTGCGACTACTTCTACCGCTGGTGGCTGGGCCAGGACGCCTTCGGCGCGACCACGTACGACCGGGAGCGGCGCCTCAAGAGCGGTGGTTACCGCATCCAGACGTCGCTGGACATCACCGCGCAGAAGGCCGCGCGGGAGAACATCGCGGACCACATCAAGGAGAAGAACCGCAACGCGCTGCTGATCGCCGCCGTCCAGCCCGGCACCGGCAAGGTCCGGGCGCTGGCCACGAACCGCAAGTTCCAGCTGGACGACTCGAAGAACCCGCTCTCCTCCGACCCGGCGAAGCGCAAGCAGAAGGTCAAGAGCACCTACCCGAACACCACCAACCCGCTGATGAGCGGTGGCGGCGACATCACCGGCTACCAGTCCGGCTCGGTGTTCAAGATGTTCACCCTGGTGGCGGCGCTCGAGAACGACATGCCGCTGGCCTACTCGATCAACTCGCCGGACCGGTACGTCTCGAAGTACATCGTCGGGCCAGGCAAGGCGACCTGTAACGGCAAGTACTACTGCCCGTCCAACGCGTCCAAGAGCATGAAGGGCGTCCACAACATGTGGTCGGGCTTCGGGCAGTCGGTCAACACCTTCTTCGTAGCCCTGCAGGAGCGGGTCGGCGCCGAGAAGGTCGTCGACGTCGCGAAGCGGTTCGGCGTGCAGTTCCGCGCCAAGTCGGACTACGACTTCGCCAACAACGAGCAGGCCGCGCACCAGTGGGGCGCCTTCACCCTCGGCGTCTCCAACTCGACGCCGCTCGACATGGCGAACGCGTACGCGACCCTCGCCGGCGACGGCATGTACTGCGAGCCCACCCCGGTGGAGCAGATCACCACCATCGACGGCGACAAGCTCGACGTCGGCAAGCCGCACTGCAAGCGCGCCACCCCCACGGACGTGGCCCGGGCGACGATCGACGCGGCGCGCTGCCCCGTCGGCGACTCCGCGCAGCTGGGCTCGTGCAAGGGCGCGACCGCCGCCGGCGCGCACGGCCAGATCAGGCACCCGATCTACGGCAAGACCGGCACCACGGACGGCGACAAGACCGCGTCGATGGTCATCGGCAGCAGCTCCCTCACCGTCGCGGGCTACCTGGTCAACCCGGACTGGCAGAACCACACCGACGCCATGTCGCACGACATCGTGAACCCGACGGTCATCGAGACCATGCGCGACTACCTCAAGGGCAAGCCCCGGGTCCAGTTCAAGAAGCCGGGCGACAAGAAGATCTCCATCGGCGACCAGCGCTCGATCCCGGACGTGACCTGCGCCTCGATCGACAGCGCCCGGTCGCGCATCGAGGGCGCGGGCTTCAGCGCCTCGATCGGCCAGGAAGTCGAGTCGAGCTGCCCCGCGGGCACCGCGGCCGGCACCAGCCCGAGCGGCCGGACCATCAAGAACGGCTTCGTCAGCATCGAGGTCAGCAAGGGCGAGAAGAAGGAAGACGAAGACAAGCCGGAGAACGAGGACCGCGGTCCCCGGCGGTGACATGGCCTCCGCTCCGCTCCGGCGGGCGATGCGCCCCTGACAGCCGATGACTTGGGGCCCCGGATAGGCGAAGAAAACCACTTCGCCGATCCGGGGCCCCAAGTCATCGATGGGCGCATCGCGACTCGCGCCCGGCCCTGGCGGGCCTCCGTGGGCTCAGCCCAGCTGGCGGCGCACCTCGGCGGCGACCCGGCCGCCCTCGGCGCGGCCCGCGACAGCGGCCTGAGCCGCCTTCATCGCCGGGCCCATCTGCGCCTTGCCGCTGAACCCGCCGGCCTGCAGCGCGCTCGTGACCAGCTCCGCGATCTCCGCGTCGGACAGCTGCTTCGGCAGATAGCGGTCGAGGATCTCACCCTCGGCGCTCTCCTTGCCGGCCTGCTCGGCCCGGCCCGCCTCCTGGAAGGCCGTCGCGGCCTCCCGGCGCTTCTTCGCCTCCTTGGTCAGCACGGCGAGCACCTCGTCGTCGGAGAGCTCCCGCGCGGCGTCCCCGGACACCTCGGCGGTGCGGACGGCGGACAGGGCCATGCGCAGGGTCGAGGTCGTCAGCTCGTCCCGGCCCTTCATCGCGGCGTGCAGGTCATCGTTCAGGCGGTCTTTCAGCGTTCCCATGGACGGTCAAACTACTCTGGCCGTCATGCGTAAGCGCCCCTTTATCACCGCCGCCGCCTCCCTGGCCGCCGCCGGCGTGGCAACCTTCGCGTACGCCTCCCTGGTCGAACGCAACCTGTTCACGCTCCGCCGCGTCGACGTCCCGGTGCTCGAACCCGATGCCGAGCCGCTGCGCATCCTGCACCTCTCGGACCTGCACATGATGCCTGACCAGCACCGCAAGCAGGCCTGGGTGTCCGCGCTCGCCGGCACCGACCCCGACCTCGTCGTGGTCACGGGCGACAACCTGTCCTCCCCCGATGCCGTCCCCGGCGTGCTCCGCGCCCTCGGACCGCTGCTGTCCTTGCCGGGCGCCTTCGTCTTCGGCTCCAACGACTACCGCGGCCCGGTCTTCAAGAACCCGCTCGGCTACGTCTTCGGCCGCGGCGACTACGTCCAGGGCGTCGACCTGCCCACCGACGCGCTCCGCACCGCCCTCACCGAGAGCGGCTGGGCCGACCTCAACAACGCCCGCACCACCCTCAAGGCCGGCGGCCGCACCGTCGAACTGGCCGGCGTCGACGACCCCCACGTCGAGCGCGACGACTACGACCTGGTCGCGGGCCCGGCCTCCCCCGACGCGGACCTGCACCTGGGCGTCACCCACACCCCGGCCAAGCGCGTCCTCGACGCCATGGCCGCCGACGGCTTCAGCCTCCTGCTGGCCGGCCACACCCACGGCGGCCAGGTCTGCGTCCCCGCCTACGGCGCCCTCACCACCAACTGCGACCTCCCCCGCAGCATGGCCAAGGGCCTCCACCACTGGCCGGACTCCGGCGCCATGCTCCATGTCTCGGCCGGGCTGGGCACGCACCCGACCGCCCCGATCCGCTTCGCCTGCCGGCCCGAGGCCTCGATCCTCACCCTCATCCCCCGCTGACCGGCCCGCCCCGGCGCCCGGCCACCCTCCCGGCCGGGCGTCGCGTCACGTCGCGCGCGACCGAACTCCGACAGCGGCACACGAAGTCTCGCCTAACTCCAAATTTGCTCCAAGTTTCTCCAAGAACTTGGAGCAAACGCCTAAGCGGGCACGCTGTCAGAGGTCTGGAGGAGCGTGAAAGGCGGCGCGGTGTCATCCAGCGGCTCGATGCTGCCTCCGGGCTCTGAGGCGTAGGCGTGGCCATTTTGAACGTAGAAGTTCAGCCAGGGATGCAGTGACAGCTCCTCGCGCGCTTGACCGATCCATCCCTGCGTCAGCGACCACCGCGCCAACCAGGCTGGCACCACCGATATCAGCTCATACGCGCCATCGTCGAGGACCAAGGCCCGTACGAACAATCCGAAGGAACCCGGCTGGTTCGAGTACGGCTGCTGGGCGATCAATGATCGGACGCCGCCGCCCGGCAGGGCATCGTCCGGCTCGGTGACCAGGCAAGGCCGGTCAAGCTCCAGCTCGGCGTCATCCGGCAACTGCCCGGCAAGGCCGAGGTGGAAGCGGAGCTCCTGCAGAAACGATGCCGGCGCGTCGGGCCGCAGACGCAACGACAGTGTCCACTCGTAATGCAAGCTCACCGGCTTTACCCGTTCACCGTTGACTCGACCCACTGATGCGCATCGCCAATGTAGCCGCCCGCACGCACGCCTGGACCGGCTCATGGCGGCTCGTCCTGCTCCCGGCCGAAGGATTCGCTCCCGCAAGCCGGGTGAATGAGTCAGAGCCAGTCCCTCCGAGTGGAGGAACCGGCCCTGACCTGCAACTTTCCGTGGTCGGGGTGGCCGGATTCGAACCGACGGCCTCTTTGTCCCGGACGAAGCGCACCTGCGTGATCCGGCCGCGGTGCTCGGTGAATGGCTCACCAGGACGGTGGCTCAGCTGAGGGCGACCTCGACGCCGCCGGAGAAGATGCTGTCGTGGAGTTCGATCGAGGTGAGCTTGGTCGACTTGGGGACATCGAAGATGAGTTTGCCCTTGACGCCGTTGCCGGGGTTGATCTCGTTGAGGAACGTCGCGCTGTCCTCGTTCGCGTAGATCTCGGCGGCGCCGTCGTTGGAGAACTCGATGCCCTCGGCGTCCTTGGCCTTCTGGGAGGAGCCGTCGAAGTACTGGGCCTCCTTGCCGATGTTCTTGACGGTCACGGAGATCTGGCAGAACTTGCCCTGGGCCTTCTCGCTCAGGAACGAGTTGCCGACCGTCGTCTTCGAGCAGTCCATCTTGGTGACGGTGAACTCGAACTTGCCGTCACGGACCGGGTCGCCGAGGCCAGGCGTCGGCCGCTTGGACACTCTGCGTTCCATGAGGGTTACCACGCGATAGCTACGGCACGTATTCGGCCGGATGCAGACTGATTGCGGCTGCGAGGATGCGCGTACATGATCGGCAGTCTCAGGATCTTGACCGTGTCGCTTCCGGTGGGGCCGGCCGGCGGAGGCGTTCCGGGTGATGGCGCGAAAAGGCATCAATTTCTGAAGTTTCCTAATAGATATTGACGCGAAGGCCAGGCTTCTAGTGAAGTGGGTGCATCCCCTCTTCCGTCCCCCCATGCGGAAGCCATCCCCAAGCCGGAACGGTGAATCATGCCCAGAAAACGGCTCCTGGCTGTCCTGTCGACGGTGGGTGTCGCCCTCGCGGGCGCGGCCGCCGCGATCATCCCCATGACGGCGTCCAACGCCGCCGAGGCCTGCAAGGCCGCCTACAGCAGCTCCGCCGTCTACACCGGCGGGCAGCAGGCCTCGTACAACAACCGGAACTGGACCGCCAAGTGGTGGACCCAGGGCGAGGCGCCCAGCACGGGCGGCACCGGCGTGTGGGCCGACAACGGCGCGTGCGGTGGCGGGACCACGCCCCCGCCGAGCACGACCTGCAACCACCCGAACTGGGTGGCCGGCCAGTTCTACGCCGCCGGGTCGATCGTGAAGTACACCAACGGGAACTACTACCGGGCGAAGAACGAGAACCCGGGCTACGACCCGGTGATCAGCACCTGGTACTGGGAGCCGTTCAGCTGCTCGGGCACCACGAACCCGACCACGCCGCCGCCGGCGACGGGCGGGAGCTTCCCGGTCAGCGAGGCCCAGTTCAACCAGATGTTCCCGAACCGGATCCCGTTCTACTCGTACTCAGGCCTGATGGACGCGATCAAGAAGTACCCGGCGTTCACCAAGACCGGCAGTGACACGGTGAAGAAGCAGGAGGCCGCGGCCTTCCTCGCGAACATCAACCACGAGTCCGGCGGCCTGGTCTACGTCGAGGAGATCAACCAGGCGAACTGGCCGCTCTACTGCGACCGCAACCAGCCGTACGGGTGTCCGGCCGGCCAGTCGGCGTACCACGGCCGCGGTCCGATCCAGCTCAGCTGGAACTTCAACTACAAGGCGGCGGGTGACGCGCTCGGCATCGATCTGCTGAACAACCCCGACCGGGTCAAGAACGAGTCGTCGGTGGCCTACCAGACGGCCGTCTGGTACTGGATGACGCAGCGTGGACCGGGCACCATGACGCCGCACGACGCGATCGTGAACGGGCAGGGCTTCGGTCAGACGATCCGCAGCATCAACGGCGCGCTGGAGTGCGACGGCCGCAACCCCGCGCAGGTGCAGAGCCGGGTGGACGCGTACAACCGCTTCACGTCGATCCTGGGTGTGAGCCCGGGAGCGAACCTGTATTGCTGATCCTGACGTAGAACGCTCAGACCGCGAGCTGCGGGCGCGCCGGCACCCCCGTCACCGGGGGTGCCGCGTTGCGTTGCGGCATCTGGTGCGGCACCGTGCTGGGCACCAGGATGGCTTCGACGGCCGGCGCGACCGAGCGGTGCTCGCTGAGCTGGATCAGCCGGGCGGCGCGGGCCAGCGAGCCGGTCTCGCCGTCGCGGAAACCCTCGCGGTAGCCCTTCTCGTAGCGTTCACCTCGGCCCAGGGCGCGGCCGATGGCGAAACAGGAGGAGCCGGCGAGGGCGATCAGGAAGAGCAACGCGAAGGGGGTCACAGCGAGCCTTTCGAGATTCGTGTACTCCGCAAATTAGTCGAAACCAGACACGCCTCTACCCGCAAAACTGATCAATTACGCGTACGGGTGAACCGCGTGGGCCGGTTGCGTCGCCAGGATCAGCGGCAATTCGGCCGGATCCGTCGGGCGGCACAGGTGATAGCCCTGCCCGTACGAGCAGCCCAGCCGGCGTAGCGCCTCGAGCTGGGCCGCGTTCTCGATGCCCTCGGCCACCACGCGATGCCCGAGAATGTGGCCCAGATCCACGATGGTGCGCACGAGCGCCAGATCCTCGGCGGTGAGCTCGGCGCGCGCGATGAAGGCACGGTCGATCTTGAGTTCGTCGACCGGGAGCTCGCGCAGATAGGCGAGCGACGAATAGCCCGTACCGAAATCGTCGATCGAAAGCTGCACTCCCAGCTCGCGCAGGCTCGACAGGGCAGCCACCGCGGCGTCGGGGTCGCTCATCAGCACCGACTCGGTCAGCTCGAGCGTCACCGCGCTCGACGGCAGCCCGGCGACGGCCAGCGCCCGCGTCACGTTGGCCGCGAAGCGCGGGTGCAGCAGCTGGTGACCGGAGACGTTGACGTTGAGCGTCAGGTCCGGGTAGGCCCGCCGCCACGACGCCACCTGCGCGGCGCTCGTCTCCAGCACCCACTGGCCGATGTCGACGATCAGCCCGGACTCCTCGGCGATCGGGATGAAGTCGGCGGGGGACACCAGCCCCCGGCTCGGGCTGTGCCAACGGATCAGCGCCTCGGCGCCCGCGATCTCGCCCGAGTCGAGCCGGACCAGCGGCTGGTACTGCAGCCGGAACTCGCCCTCCAACAGCGCCTGTTGCAGGTCGCCGCGCAGGCTCAGGTAGTTGAGCGCCTCGGTGTGCATGTGCGGCTCGTAGACGACGACCTTCTGCAGGCCCTCCTTCTTGGCCCGGTACATCGCGATGTCCGCCTGGTTCAGCAGCGTGTCCGAGTGCGCCTGCTCGGCCCGGGTGATCGCCACGCCGACGCTCGCGCCGATGAAGATGTCACGCCCCGCGATGCGGAAGGGCTCACGGACGGTGGCGATGACCCGCTCACCGACAGCGATCGCGGACTCGACGGGCGAGTTGTGCAGCAGCACCGCGAACTCGTCGCCGCCGAGCCGCGCGGTGGTGTCACTGGCCCGGATACAGCCGCGGATCCGCCCCGCAACCGCGTGCAGCAGCTGGTCGCCGGCCTCGTGCCCCAGGCTGTCGTTGACCGCCTTGAACCGGTCCAGGTCGATGAAGAGCACGCTGGTCGGCTCGGTCGCGGCCGCGCGCGCGGCCAGCACCCGGTTGAAGATCTTGAGGAACAGGCCGCGGTTGGGCAGGCCCGTCACGGGATCGTGGTGCGCTTCGCGGACTGCCTCGACCGTACGGGCATCCGTGAGCGCCAGACTCACCTGCTGCGCGAACGCGGCGAGCTGCTCGCGCTGCTCCGCGTAGCGGTCGGCGGGCCCGGGCAACTGGGCGACCAGGCTGCCCGCCATCTCGCCGGTGACCCGCACGGGCGCCGCGATCACCGTGCCCAGCAGCGGGTCCGCGGAGCTCACCGGCCGCACGACGACCTGTTCCGTCGCCATGGCCTCGCGCGCCTCGGCGTGCGGCCCGTCCGGCTCGGCGAACGCGTGCCCCCGCGCGCCCGACGTCGAGGCCACGCTGAGCCGCCGCGTCCGCCCCGCCTCGGCCAGGATCAGGGCCACCGGGGCACCGCCGAGCAGCGCGGCCGTCCCCCCGGTCACCGCGTCCAGGATCTCGGGCAGCGGCTTGCGGTTGGAGATGGCCCGCTGGATCGTGAGCAGCGTCTCCACCAGCCGCTGCCGGGTCTGCGCCTGCTCGAGCAGGGCCAGCCGCTCGGCCGCCTCGCGCTCGCGTTCGGCGCGCAGCGTGCGCTCCGCCGACAGGACCCGGATGCTGCGCAGGGCCACACCCAGCACCTGCGCCATGCCCTGGAGCACCTGACGCTCCTCGGGGGTGAACGGGGTGTCGAGGCGGGCCACCACGAGGGCACCGTCGACGGCGTCGCCGAGGGCGCTGGGGACCGCGTACAGGTCGCCCAGGGACGCGACCGGCAGCGTGCCCGGCGCCGAGGTGACCGCCCGCAGGGCCTTCTCCGGCACGTCGGCGCCGAACCCCCAGGCGCCCGAGACCGTCTCGCCGAACACCACCGCGCCCGCCTCTGCCTCCACCATCTCGGTGGCGCGTTCGACGGCGACCGCGATCGCCGCGGCCTCGTCGGCGGCGGCGTTGACCGCGGTGAAGTACTCGGTCAGCTGATGGGTCGACCAGGCGAACATCATGCCATCGCCAGGGTGACGAGGGTCAGGGCGTGGGTGCCGAGCGAGCCGCGCACCCGCGCGATCTCGCCCATCGTGTAGCAACCGCCGAACGGCACGTCGCCGAGGGCATCGCGGATGGCCGCCACTTCCTGCGGAAGCCCGGCCTCGCCGAGCACACCCCGGCGCGCCCCGCAGTCGAAGGTGAACATCCCGATCGGTGGCCGCTCGCCGAGCCCGCTGAGCGCCTCCGCGCAGGCCTCGCCCGCGCCGGTGACCAGCGCGTCGTGCTCGCCCGCCATCAGCCAGCAGATCGCGCCCTGCGGCATCGTCGCCAGCCCGCCGAGCGAGCGGTCGGCGGCGTCGGCGTTGCTGATCACCCGGATGTCCTCGCCGCTGCGCCGGGACAGCCCCAGCGCCTCGAGCCGGGTGCTCGCCGTGAACAGGTCCTCGGGCCGGCTCAGCCCACGCCGGCGCAGCAGCACGTCGAGCGCGGGCTCGCCGTCGAACTCGAGGATCCGGCTCCCCTCGCTGCGGGTGATCACCATCGGCGGCTCGGTGCGGCGCCAGCCGTGCGCGATCCCGACCCCGAGCGGCGCGTCCGAGCCGATCCCGACGCCGATCACGGCACCGGAGACCACGCGGTCGTCGTGGAACTGGTACGAGCGGGTCCCGCCGTGATCATGTCCGGTCAGCCCGCCGACCAGCGGCACGGCGGCGCCGAGCACCGAATAGGCGCCGCGGACGATCTCGTGCGGGTTCCCGGACAGGCCCTCGCAGAGCAGCATGAGCGCGGTGTACGGGCGGTTGACCCCGGTCATCGCGCCCGCGGCCGCGGCGCCGGCCTCCCGGTGACCGTTGCCGCCGACGTAGGCGAGCCGCGTACTTATCGCGAAGCCCTCACCACCCAGCGCGGTGATCGCAACGCCGCCCCTGGTCGACCCGCCCTCCGACGACAGCTCGCCCAGCGTGGTGCCGCCGACGACGATCGCCTCCCGGCCGGCCTCCGCGCGCACGGCATCGAGCAGGGCGGGCAGGTCGTGGGCTGCGGAGGCGAAGACGAAAACCGCCTTGGGGGTACGCCCGGCGAGCGCGCCGGCGGCGGCCTCGTGACCCGCCTTGCCGGAGTCGGGCACGACGCTGTGACCGACGCCGAACCACCGCCCCGTGACGCTCTGCATGATCGCCCCATCGGCCGGTGTCCGGGATCACTGAGCGATTGTCTCCCGGGGCCCGCCTGCCTCATCGCGCGGCCGGACCTGCGTGCCGCCCGTCCGGGCCTGCGTGCCGCCGCGGCGGGGGCCTGGTTGGCGCTCACTCGGGGGCCAGTGGAAGGCTGTTGCCTCGTGACTGACTCTGACCTCGCGCGGCAGGTCCGCGACGTGAGCCGGCTGACCGGCGAATTCGTCCTGCGCTCCGGCCGGACCGCCACCGAGTACTTCGACAAGTACCAGTTCGAATCGGACCCGGTGCTGCTCGACAAGCTGGCCGAGCAGATGGCCGTGCTCATCCCCGAGGGCACCGAGGTGCTCGCCGGCCTGGAGATGGGCGGCATCGCCGTGGTGACCGCTGTCGCGCGGCACGCCGGCCTGCCCACCGCGTTCGTCCGCAAGCAGGCCAAGCAGTACGGCACCGCGCGCCTGTCCGAGGGCGCCGAGGTGGCCGGCCGGCGGGTGCTGGTCGTCGAGGACGTGGTGACCTCGGGCGGCCAGGTCGTCATCTCCACCGCGGAGCTGCGCAAGCTGGGCGCGCACGTCGACCACGCGCTGTGCGTGATCGACCGGCAGGAGGGCGGCTCGGAGGCGCTGGCCGAGGCGGGGATCACGCTGCGGGCGCTGCTGACCCGCGCGGACCTGGACGCGGCCGCTTCCTGACCTCTCCCCGCCCGGGAGCTTCCGGGGCGGCGGCTCCTGACCGGGAGCTTCGGTCCGGCGGCTCCTGACCGGGAGCTTCGGTCCGGCGGCTCCTAGGCGGGGTTCTTCGTCTCGGCGGTGATCCACTCCAGGTAGGCGGGATTGCCGGCCTGGATGGGCAGGGCGACGACGCAGGGCACCTCGTACGGG
>CAKUMG010000016.1 GCA_934667465.1 uncultured Actinoplanes sp.
CGACGCCCTCGAACCCGCCCAGACCGACGCCATCCACCAGCTCGCAACCCAGGTCCTCAAGCGCCTCGACGGCTGAGTCACCTGAGAAGCCAACAGTCGTTCGAGCGCGGTGACGCCTAAACGGCTGTTGGCTTCACTCGACCTGGTCCGGTTCGGACCGGCCGAGATGACTCAGTCGCCCTCGAACTCCAGGTAGACGTCGACCTCGCCAGCGCACCGCTGCGCCAGCCCGGCCACGCGATCAATTATGTCCTGCAGATGTGTGAATGACGGCTCGGACCTAGCCCGCTCCAACTCCATGAGCAACCGCTTCGCCTGCAGGCGATTGAACGTTGTCAGGCCGTAAGAATCGATGCACGAGAGATATGGATACTCATCGCCCAAGCTCTCGAGTGCGCGCGCCAAGGCCCCTGATTCTTCCGCGACGGCATCGGGCCCGCCACCCTGGTCGACGCCTCTCAACCGAATAATAAGTATGGACAACTTTTCTCACATCATTCCTGGATATGCGCTGACCATGTGGCCGTTGCTGTTCGTCACGAGCGTGAAGAATTCTGTCGGCAGTCCAGTCGAGCGGTCCACTCCGACCGGGCTACCGAAGTTGACCTGGTAGACCCAGTCGCCCTTGGCGTTGCGCGTGGGGAATACGTTACTCGCCCGGGCGATCAAGTCGTCCGTCGTGACCTGATCGAAAAATTGACTGCGACCGGCCAGCCGATCGCCGAAGGCGCGGTGCGCCGAGTTGAGCTTACGTTCGGACTTGGCCGTAGCCTGGATAGCGGGCGGCTTGCAGGCGCCCGCGTTGTGCACTAGGACCGGTGTCACGCCGGCCACCACGAAGTAGGTGTGCAGGTTGGTCACAGTGAGGTTGCGCATATGTTCAGCGCCGACGAACGATCTGACCGTGTCGACGGTAATCGTCTCGCCCGCCGACCCGCGCAACCGGTCACCGGGACGCAACTTGTCGGCGCGCGTCCACTCATTCGAGGTAACGCTCCAGAACGGGTGGTTCTGCGTCGTCTGCAGTGTACTGACGACACCGCTGCTGTCGACGACATCGCCATTGGCCCGGTCGGTATCGACGTTATCGTGCAGCACGGTCACGACCTCGCCCGATGTTTCGCCGGTTTCCGGGTCCGTGGCAAGTACCTTGTCGCCGACGCTGATGTCGCCGATTGGCTTGGTGGTGCCGTCGGCGAGCAGGACGTGCGTTGCGGGGTCGAAGCTGCACGCAGCCTTGAACGCCCCCTTGGCCGTCTTACCTGCAGCCTTACCCGCCACGCCTGCCATCGGGACCAGACCGACGAGCGTGATACCCGCGCCTACGTAATCACCGTCGTCGTACTGCTGATCAGCGAGCCAGAGCGAATAGGGCACGCCCACGCCGGGAACCCAGCTCGCCCACTCCGCCATGGCCATCTTGGAGTTGTGCTCGCGCTGTTCGGCCAGGCCGCACTCGTGGTAGAAGGTGCACAGGTACGAGGCCCAGGCCGAGTCCTTCTCGTTCTTGGTCAGGGAACTCATGTGGCACTGGTCGGCGACGCCGTACGACAGCTGGCAGCCACCGATGTAGTGGATCGCGTACTCGACGAACTTGGGCGGCTTGGTCCGGCTGCCCGTCTTGAACCCTTCGCTGACCCCGCAGCTGCAGCCGTAGCTCGGGTCGCTGACCGGGTCGCCAGCCTCGTTAGTGCTCGTGCCTACGACTCCGTCGGAGCCTTCGTAGACGTTGCCGTTGGTGTCGCCACCGTCGAGCACGTCGCCGTTGTCCGGGTTGAAGCGGACCCCGTTGCCGGACCCGTTGCCCGTGTCGCCGGCCAGGCCGGTCGGGTCGGAGAGGGTGATCGGGTTGTCGCCGGCGTAGGTGTAGCCGCCGAGCTCGTTCAGGTTGGTCGGCTGCAGGAGCGGGTCGGCGCTGATGAACCGCCCCAGCTTCGGGTCGTACTTGCGTGCCCCCAGGTCGGTGTACCCCGTCGCGGTGTCCCGGGGCGCGCCCAGATAGCCGCGCGTCGGGTCGGGCCAGAACGTTGCGTTCGCGCTCGCCCGGTCCTCCCCGTACGGCTTGAACTGCTGCCGCGCCACCTGCTGCGTGGTGGTGTCCATCGCCAACCCGGCCGTACCGTGATGGTCGTTGAACAGGTAGCTGGTGTTGCCGCCCGGCATGGTGGACCGCATCGCGACCACCGAGCCGCCGTGCGTGTACGTGCGGATCGCGCCCAGGGCGACCACCGGGTCGGCCGAGGTGTCGATGACGATCTGCGTGTCACCGGCGAACAGGGTCGTCCGGCCCGGGTCGCGGCGGATCAGCTGGCTGCCGTCCGCGTCGTAGAGGTACTGCGTGGTGGTCGGGGCGGCGCCGGTCGTGGTGACCTTGGCGAGCCGGCCCTCGCTGTCCCAGTCGAGCTTCTGGCCGGTGCCGTTGGTGCCGGTCGGCGTCCGGGTGAGCATGTTGCCCGCGGCGTCGTAGACGAACTTGGTCGGCTCGAGCCCGCCGGTGGTGCCGGTCAGGGTGTGCGGCTGGGCGCCGCTGCGGTTGCAGCCGGTGGTGCAGCCGTGCGCGTACTCGGTGGTGAGGTCGGTGGCACCACTCGTGGAGTGGTCGACGACCTTGGTGCGGTCGCCGACGGCGTTGTAGGTGAAGCTCTGCCAGTACGAGCCCAGCTTGCTCGACACGCCGCCGGCCGCGGGGGTGCTGCCCGTGCCGCAGGCCGAGGCGGCGGTCCAGGCCTCGGTGAGCCGGGCCAGGCCGTTGTAGCGGTAGCACTGCGTGTCGGTGGTGATGTTGCCGGTCTCGGCCTGCTTGTTGGTGACCGACAGCGGGTTGCCGGCGTCGTCGTAGGTGTACGCCAGCTCGTCGACCAGCGGCCCCGGCGCCTGGGTGCGGTAGACCTCGCGCTTGTCGAGGCGCAGGGTCTCCTCGTCGTAGTAGTAGAGCGCCTGCGCCTCGTTGGTCGAGTCGCCCATGGTCACCTTCGACGGCTGGCCGAAGTCGGTGTACATGGTGCCGGAGACGTACTTCTCCGCAGCTGAGCCGGTGGAGGTCGGCGAACCGAGCGGGCTGTGCCCGTACGCGATGGCTTCGCCCGGCAGACCCGCCACCGACGGGCTCTCCTGCCGCGCCAGCAGCTCGTTGTTCGGGGTGTAGGCGAACGTGGTCGTATACGAGGTCGGCAGCGGCTGTTCGATCGCCGGCAGGGTGATCGTCTGCCCCATGGGTTTGCCGAGCACCGAGTACCCGGTCGCGGCGACGGTGTAGCTGCCGCTGACGCCGGAGACGTAGCGCGAGGACGAGGTGAGCTCGCCGGCGCGCAGGGTGTCGTAGGTCCAGGACGCGAACTTGAAGTTGCTCCTGCTCTTGTCCGTGGCGGTGAGCTTGCGGCCCAGCAGGTCGTACGTGTAGTTCAGCTCGATGCTGCGGGCGTCCCGGGTGCCGGTGACGTTGCCGGCGTCGTCGTACGCGGTGAGGCTGGTGCCGGTGTCCGGGTCCTTCTGCGAGATCTTGCGGCCGCGCAGGTCGTAGGCGTAGGTCCACGTGGCGCCGTCCGGGCCGGTGATCGAGCTCTGCTGCCCGGCCGGGGTGTAGGCGTAGGTGATGTCGTTGCTGGTGCCACCCGTGGCGGTCCAACCGCTCGCGGCGCTGCCGGTCAGGGTGGGCGCGGTGGTGTACTGCTGCAGCCTGGTCAGCTGGCCGCGGGCGTTGACGGTGCTGGTGGTCGCGATCCCCCCGGCGGGCGGGATGACTGTCGTCTTGTCACCGGCGTACGCGGTCCGGGTGGACCACGACTTGACGTTGTTGTGCTGCGCCGTCACCAGGGTGGCCCGGCCGAGCCCGTCGTAGTCGGTCACCGTGGACGACGGGATCGACACCTGCGAGACGGTGTCCGAGATCAGCTTGTCGACGGGCGCGCCCGCGGCTGCGTACGCGTTGTTGGTGATGACCGTCCGGCCATGCGTGTCGTACTGGGTGTCGGAGACGATGACGCTGCCGTTCTCGCCCATGTCCTGGGTCTCGAGCTTGCGCAGCATCGCGTCGTACAGAACCTTGCCGACCTTGTACGCGGTGGGCGCCGTGGCGTCGTCGTTGTCGAGCAGCGTCTTCGTGGTGATGACGCTCGGGCCGTTGTTCGACAGCTTGTAGTCGTAGGTGACGTTCGCCGAGGCGCCCGCGGCCTTGTTGCGGTTGGGTAGCCAGACGCCGGTCGTGCGGCCGAACGCGTCGTAGGAAATCGTGGTGGCGAAGCCGGCGATGTCGGTCTTCGCCTTGGGCAGCTGCCGGGCCGGGTCGAGGACCTCCGACGAGACCTGGCAGTCCTTGGTCGACTTGGTCGCCGCGGAGCAGTCGACCCCCGGGGTGACCTGGGTGACCGTCGTGGCCGACGTGGGCAGGACGTTCTCGGCCGGGGTGAACCGGCTGTAGGTCGTCTGTGCCAGCTTGGTGGTGCCGTCGGCCATGACGGAGTTCGGGGTCCGCGTCTTCGCGGTCACCCGGCCGAGCGCGTCGTAGGTGGTCTTCTCGGTGTCGACGAACGCCGAAGCGGTGGCGCCGCTCGCCGTGCTCGCCGTCTGCACGAGGGTGGCGTTGGGCTTCGCCGGTCGCGCCGGGCTCGCCTGGCCGTCGCCGTTGAAGGCAAAGGCCTTGTTGTCGTACGCCGTGCGCGTGGCCGAGAGCAGCTTGCCCGACGGCGTGGCCTTCGCGGCGGTGCAGTCCTGGTCGGTCACCACCGTCTCGGCGGGCACGACCAGGGTGGCGGTGCTGCCGTCCAGGTAGCGGGTGAAGGTGCAGCTGGTGACGTTGCCGGTGGCTCCCGGCTCACCCCGGTCGACGCTCTGCACCGCCATGCCGGTGGTGCTCTGCCCGAGGTCGGTGTTGTAGAACGTCGCCGACTCGGTCTTGCGCCAGCCGGACGAGACCTTCTTCCGGTTATACGTCTTGGCGGTGCGCACCATCGTGGCGCGCAGCGGCTCCAGGCCACCGTCGCGGGCGCGGGAGGCGGTCGGGCCGATCAGCTGCGGCACGGTGACCGCGGACGAGTCCACGGTGCCGCCGAGTCCGGTGTACGTCTCGGACTCGAAGACCTGGCCGGAGAACTCGTTGCGGTCGGCGACGGTGACCGCTCCGTCCTGGCTCACCTTGGCGGGCGCGCTGCGGGTCTTGTCGCCGGGCAGGGTGTCGCCGTCCATGCCCTGGAAGTAGTACGCCTTCGTGAGCGTCTTGCGGTCGAAGACCTGCTGCTTGTCGGTGTGGTGGAAGGCCGTGGTGTCACCGGTGATGACGTGCACCTCGGGGTAGCCGCGGAACTGGCCCCAGGTGCGGTACTTCTCCTTGACCACTTCGTTGTCGTCGTAGTGCCAGGCCGGCTTGCCCTCGTACTTGTACTCGGTGACCAGCCGCGGGGCGCTGCCGTCCTGGTAGTTGTTGTGCGTATCGTAGGTGGTGACTGACAGGACCGGGTGCGTGTAGAACCAGTCGATCAGCGGCTTCGGCTGTGCGTCCGGGGTCCAGTAGGCGGGGAAGCACGCCGTCGTGTTCGTGGACGCGAACTTCTGCGCCGCCTCGTCCTTCGCGTCGGCCGGGTCGCTCCGCGGCAGGCCGGCACAGGTGGGGGTGTCGTACTCGACGACGGTCTCGGCGCCGGTCTCCGAGAAGACCGTGCCGATGCGGTGGTAGTACATCGGCGACAGGCCCGGTATGGTGCCGACCCGGTTCTTGAGCTGCCGCGGGACGAACCTGACCGGCTCGACGGAGGCATCCGCGCTCGCGCCGCCGAGGCGGTTCTTGCCGATGTGCTTGATCGAGTCCAGCCACAGCGTGGGGGCGTGGTCGCCGTTGTCCGGGAAGGTGTGGGTCAGCTCGTAACGGTCGACCGGCTGCGCGACGCCGTCCACCTTGACGTACGTGGCGATGGCCTTGAGTCGCTTGCGCGACCAGAAGCTCGGCGCGTGGTTGTCACAGTCCGTGCCGCTCACGCAGTTGAGGTCGATCGGCACGTCGGGCCAGTACGCCGGGTGCGACACCGTGAAGTCACCCTCGGCACAGGTGTTGCCCGCCGGCTCGCCCGGCAGGCAGCGCTCCGCGGTCTCAAACTTGATCTGCACCGGCGCGGTGCCTGAGTAGATCGTGGCGGGCCGCAGGCCGTAGTCGATGCGCTCCAGCACGCCGCCCCGGGTGTACTTCACCCCGGTCTTCTTCATGTTCGCGCCGTAGTAACCGTCGTCGGGCGCGTAGTAGTACGCCATCGCGTTCCCGTTGGGGTCCACAACGTAGTCGAGGTTGAAGCGGTAGCCCAGCGTGCAGGCCGTGTCGGCGAACGAGCCGTCCGGGCACTCGCTCACCCCGGCGTGCGCCTTGTAGACCGGGACGGTCCAGGCCGACTTCGTCTCCTTGTCGCCCGCGGCCCAGCCGGGCAGGCGGTTCATGCCGAAGTAGTAGTGCACGCCGTTCTCGATGACGTGCCAGTACTCGTTGTTCTTGGTGTCGTTGACGGCACCGGACAGCTTCTCGATCTTGATCGTCGAGCTGTCCGACATCGGGTGGAACGCCTTGGTCTTGTCGTCGTAGACGATCTGGCTCGAGGAGCCGTTGAGCGACATCGTCAGGATCTGCCCGGCCCAGCACTGGTCGCCCGAGCCGTCCGGCGAGCCAGAGTTCTTGACGTCGTCGCAGCCCTTGTAGGTGCGCTCGATGAAGCTGTCCCCGGTGGACCAGCCGTCACCGGCCCAGGAGGACTGGTTGTTGGTCTGGGCGGTCCGGGCGTCCTGCGACGACGAGACGTATCCCAGCTTGACGGTCGGCGCGAGGCCGGCCACCGGCGGCGGCACGGTGAGCGGGTAGTTGTAGGTGAACGCGCCGGTGTTGCCGCTCGTCCCCCACGTCCCGCCGGGCGACAGGCTGGTCGCGGCGTAGTTGCCGGACTCGCCGCCGGTCCCGGCCGTCGCGGCCAGCACGCTGACCGAGGACGCCGACGCCAGCGACACCTCGGCCGACAGCGACCCGGCCGCGGCCCGCAACGGGGTCTGCGTCCGGCACTGCTCGAGCGACGGGGTGGTCAGGGCGCACGCCGGCAGGGACACCAGCCGCAGCCGCGACGCATAGTCACCGCCGTACGCGTTGCGGAACGTCGAGTCGTCCACGTCCACCGCCACGCCGCCCTTGCCGGACAGGCTGCGCAGCGAGAAGAGCATGCCGCGTACGCCTACCGCATCGGCGGCCTTCGGGTCGGCCGTGGTGACCTGCACCTGCTGCGGCGACGCGCCCTCGGCCGCCCGCGCGATCCGTACCGGCGTCGACCCCGCCTGTACCTGCGCGCCGGAGGCAGCCGCCCGCTGCGCCGCCGGCGGGGCCAGGGACACGGTCGCGGTCTGCGCCGCGGGCAGTGCCGTGGCGGAGGACGGGTCGAAGCGCGCGTACGACCGGTCGGCGGGCTTCACCTCCACCAGCTTCTTGTTCTTGTCGAGCTTGACCCGCTGCATCGGCTTGGGGTCGGGCAGCTCGGTCACGGGTGCGGCGTACGCACCCTGTGCCGAGACGAGACCGAGCAGCGCCGGCAGGACGGCGACGGTCAACGCCGCCGTGGTGACCCGTCGCCACCGCGAGGTCAATCGCGGTGCCCGGCGGTTTGTGGACAGCATGCAGTGCCCTTCCCCGAAGAAGATGCCGAAGATCATCGATCGGCAGCGGACACTGTAAGCCAGCGTTTACGTGCTGTCTGCAGTGGAGTTATATGGCTCACACGCACGGTAACTTTTCCCTGGTCACCGCTGCACCGGGGTCGCGCGATCGGCCGGGAGGTGTTCACAATGACCGCCGCCGCGATCCAAGATCGCGGATTTCTCGACGAGAGGTACCCAGGCACCATGTCGTCACATACGACGCGCCGGCGCCGCCTGTCCTTCGCCCTGGCGATCGCGGCAGCGTTCAGCATCGGCACAACCGGGGTGGCAGCCCCGGCCGCCGCAGTCCCACCCACCCCGGCACCGACCACCCCGCCGCCGGCCCCGGAGCGGACCGATCCGGAGCCGGCCGCCGACGAGGCCGCGCCCGTGACCGAGGAGGGGATCGGCGCCGCGATCGACGAGGCCAAGGCGAACGGCCGGACGGTCCCGATCGCCGAGCTGACCACCACCGCGTCGACCACGACGGCCAACCCCGACGGCACCCTGACCACCACGTACGCGGCCGCGCCGCAGCGGGTCCGGCAGGGTGACTCGTGGGTGCCGATCGACACCACGCTGGTGCAGCGCGAGGACGGCAGCCTCGCACCCCGGGCGACCACCACGGGCGTGGTCTTCGGCGGCGGGGGCAGCGGCGAACTGGTCACGCTGCAGGAGGGCGCCAAGAGCCTGCGCTTCACCTGGCCGGAGAAGCTGCCGAAGCCCGCCGTCGCCGGGGACACCGCGACGTACCCCGAGGTCATGAACGGCGTCGACCTCAAGGTCACGGCGAACGCGTCCGGATACTCCTCGACCTTCGTGATCAAGTCGGCGGCCGCCGCTGCGGACCCGCGGCTGGAGCGCATCGACCTGGGCCTGACCGGCACCGGGGTGGACATCGCGGCGGCACGCAACGGCGGTGCCGAGGCGGTCGACCCGCGGACGAAGGCGATCGTCTTCCAGGCCAACACCGCGCTCATGTGGGACAGCAGCCCCGTCGCCACCGCGAAGCCCGCCGGGGCGCAGCGCGCCGCCACCGCCGCCGCGGAAGAGCCCCCGTCGGCGACTCACCCGGGCGGGCGCCGGGCACAGGTCAAGGTCGGCATCAGCAAGGGCAAGCAGACCCTGACCCTGGACAAGGCGCTGCTGACCGCGAAGACCACGACGTTCCCGGTCTATGTGGACCCGGACTGGCAGGCCTGGACCGGCAACCCGAGCCAGATGAAGTGGGCGCGCATCTCCAGCAACGGCTGGGACGTCTACAACTCCACCTCGACGGCGACCTCCAACAGCCCTCGGTTCGGCCTGGACGACTGGCCGGGCGGCGCGGGCGAGAAGGCGCGCACGTACTACCAGATGAACACCGCCGGGGTGAAGGGCGCCGTCGTCCAGAGCGCGTCGCTCTACCTGACCCCGCGCTGGGCGGCCTCGTGCTACAACACCGCCGTCGCCGTCTACGGCACGGGCGCGATCTCGAAGTGGAACGCCTCCGGCCTGTCCTGGGGCAAGGAGCCCGCGCGCGGTTCGCTGCTCGACACGGCGAACGCCAAGGAAACCGGCTGCGGCACCGACAGCGCCGCCGTCTATCCACCGAGCCTGCACTTCGACGTCACCGGCTACCTCAAGTCGAAGATCAACTCGACCTCGGTGAACTTCCTGGTCGAGGCGAAGGACATGAACGACAAGTACGCCTGGAAGCAGCTCAAGAACAGCACCAAGGGCAGCGCCAAGCTCTCGGTCAAGTACAGCTACCGGCCCAAGATGGACCCGGACAACGGCAAGCAGCACGTCAAGCCCAGCATCATGGACAACGGGCGGGTGCTCACCACCACCGGCACGCCGACCCTGTCCTGGCGGGCCAGCAACAAGTTCCCCAACGGCGTGCAGCGCAACCTGATGCTCGACTACCACGTCATCGACAAGACGGGCAAGACGGTCCGGTACGGGTACGTCCCCGGCCAGACCAAGTACAACGCCACCGGCATGGACTACACCGTCACCCCCAAGCTCAACGACGGTGACTACACGTGGCGCGTGACAGCCAAGAACGAAGACGGCCTCTGGGCCAGCGGCTGGACACCGACCATGAAGTTCACCGTCGACACCAAGGCTCCCAAGGCGCCGACGATCCGGTCGACGCAGTTCCCGCCGAACCAGACCGGCGGCGCCTACAGCGACAAGGGCACCTTCGCCTTCGGCAACGACAAGTCCAACAACGTCGTCGGGTATCTCTTCTCGCTCGACACCGACCTGGCGAGTGTCGTGGGTGCGAACAAGGGCACCCCGCTGACCGCCACCACCAGCATCAAAGCCGGCACCATCTACTACGCCAAGGCTGACAACAACGCCGGCACCGGCACCGTCGTCGTCAATGGCACCGCCGGCGTCGGCATCACCCCCGGCACCGCCGGGCCGCACCGGGTCTTCGCCAAGGCCATCGATCAGGCCGGCAGCACCTCACCACAGACCACCTACACCTTCCATGCCGGCACCACCACCCCGCTCTACGCCTACGGCGATGAGATGATCACCGGCTGGACCGCCAAGAACGCCGACGGCACCTCCACCGTCGTGCCCCCGGCGACCACCACGGCCAAGACCGGCAAGCTCCAGATCCAAGCCACCTGGTCCGCCCACTACTTCGCGCACGGCAACCACGCCATGCTCGCCAACGGGTCCGGGAAGATCGCGCTCGGGGAGAGCGCCACCTTCTCGTTCAACCTGCCGCGTGAAGGCGTCTGGGAGATGGCCGCCAACCTCACCACCGCCGCCGACTACGGCATCTACTCCCTCGTGGTCGACAAGGGCAAGCCGACCGAATCGGTGTTCAGCACCGTGTTCGACGCCTACAGCCCGCAGACCACGAGCCGGTACATCAACCTCGGACTGATCAAGGACAGGGACGGTGCCCCCCGGGCGCTGGCCCAGGGCGTGCACACCCTGACCGTGACGATGACCGGCACGAACGCCGCCTCCGGCGGGTATCAGGCCGGGATCGACCTGCTGCGCCTGACGCCGTATACGACCTGCCCCATCAACAATGTGAAGGGGTGCTTGAACAACACCGCGATCAGCACGTTCACCGCGGGAACGACCAACACGGTCTCGGCCGCCGACGCCGACGGCCAGGGCTTCAGCATGAACGCCGCCGACCTCAAGGCAGCGGGCTGGAACCCGGGCGCGGCTGTCACGGTCAGCGGAGCCTCCGTCACGCTGCCCGCGACCTTCGGCGACGGCAAGAACGACAACATCCTCGCCAACGGGCAGTTCGTCACCATCCCCGCGTCAGGCACGGTCAACCGCGGCAACGCTCTGGTGTTCGTCGGGTTCGGCGTCAACGGCCAGGTCAGCGGCCATTCCGGGCGCATCACCTACGCCGCGAACAGCGGCTGCAACGTCTCGAGTCAGCAGTACACGCTCGACGCCGTCCCAGACTGGGCCTGGCCCGGTGCGGGCAATGCCGTCGTCACCTCCACCCGCCGCAACAGGAACGACGCCACCCAGGTCGGCTCGATCCCCCTGAGCATGGTCGCCGTCAGCGTGCCGCTGGTCTGCCCGCGCAGCCCCGTCACCAGCGTCACCCTGCCCCTGGTGTCCCCGACGGTGCAGGGCAGCGTCCGCGCGCTGCACATCTTCGGCATGGGCATCCGCCCCGGCTCGGCCTCCGGCACCGGCGACACCGCTGCGCGCTGGACCGGCACGTGGTCCGCGGCGCAGGACATGCCCGCCATCGAGTCCGCGGGCGGGGTCAAGGCCTCGGTCGCCGGTCAGACCCTGCGCCTGCCGGCCCGGGTCAGCATCGGCGGTGACAAGGTCCGTGTCAGGCTCAGCAACGCCACCGGCGTGGCCCCGGTCACGTTCGACGCGGCCTCGGTCGCACCGCAGGAGGCCGGCGCCGGGGCAACCGGGACCCCCGTACCGCTGACGTTCGGCGGCTCCGCGAGCGTCACGCTGGCGGCGGGCACCGAGGCGTACAGCGACCCCGTCGACCTGGCCGTCGCGGACCGCACGATGCTGCTGGTCAGCCTGAAGGTCCGGGGCACGGTCACCTCGATGTCCGGGCACAAGGACGCGAAGAGCGTGCACTTCATCAGCTCGGACGCGGCCGACCACACCGCCGACGTCGCGGGGACGGCGTTCTCGCGGCAGGTCATCAGCGGCCTGCCGTGGCTGGCCGGTGTCGACGTGAGCACGCCCGCCGACGACCCGGCCGGCGCACTGGTGCTCTACGGCGACCAGACCGTCAACGCCGACACGGCCTCGGGGGACGGGCGCAGCCAGCTCAGCGACTTCGTCGCCGACGCCCTGTCCACCGACGAGGACGGCACCTATCCGATGCGCGCCGGCGTGCTCAACCAGGGCAGCTCGAGCTGGGCCAACCGGGCGAAGCTGCCCGAGGCCACCAGCGGGACCATGCCGGAGAGCGCGCTCGGCGCGGTGGACCGGCAGATCCTCAACCAGAGCAACGCCCGTGTCGTGCTGATCTCGTCGGGCAGCTCCGACCTGCTGTCCTGCACGGGCACAGCCGAGGCATGCTCGACCGCGGTGCGGACCAAGCTGATCGCCCTGTCGACCCAGCTGCAGCAGTATGCGGCGGACGACGCGCAGGACTATTCGGTCTCACTGCCGTCGCGCACCCGGTCGCTCAAGGTCTACGTCGCCACGCTGCCGCCCTTCGCGGGCACGCACACGGCGGCCCAGGAGAACGCCCGCAAGATCCTGAACGGCTACATTGTGGGCGGCGGCGCCGAGTCGGCCCTGGGCGGGTACGCCGACGGCGCGATCGACTTCGCGGCGGCGGTCTCCACCGACGGCACGGCCACCACCGAAGGCCTCCGCGCGGACCTGCTGTTCACCGAGGACTCCGGCAGCAAGTACCCGAACGACCTCTACTACCAGGCACTCGCCACGCAGTACGTCCTCGACGCGGACAGCGGCGACGGCATCTCCGGTGCCCCGGCCCCGGCCGCCGACCCGACGGCCGAGCCGGTCGCCCGGTGGCAGTTCCAGGAGGGGGCGGGCACGACCGTCGCGGACACCAGCGCCAGCGGCACCGGCACCCCGGAGAACCCGCAACTGCACCCCGTCACCCTCTCCGGCACCGGGTGGGGCACGGGCCGCCAGGTGGGCGCCAAGGCCGGCACGTTCAACGGCACGAGCAGCTACGGCGAGGCCGACCTGGCCTTCGACACGGGCAAGAGCTTCGCGGTGTCCTCCTGGGTCCGGCTGACCGACGAGACGAAGGACAGGACCGTCCTCACCCGCGAGGGCGGGCAGAACGCGTCCCTCTACTTGCAGTACACCGCGTCGAGCAAGACGTGGGCTGCCTCGATGCCGTCGGGTGCGTCGGGCGACACGGTCAAGTGGTACGTCGCCCGGTCCGAGACCACGGCCCAGGCCGGCCGGTGGACGCACCTCGCGGTGGTCTACGACGCCGCCGAGCACAACCTGGTGCTCTACGTCGACGGCCGCTCCGACGGCCAGCACGAGGACGTCGCCCCGTTCAACGACCCGTCCACGAAGACCCACATCGGCCGCAGCTCCACCACCTGGTTCGCCGGTGACATCGCCGACGTGCAGGTGTGGCGGCGGACTGTCGACGAGGACGAATGGCGCAGGGCCGTGACTGCCGGGGTGATGCTGGACTGGCAGTTCGAGGACGAGAGCCAGCCGGGGGTCGTACCGGACTTGTCCGAACACGGTGCGGACGGCACGCTGCGTGGCGGGGCATCCCTCAACTACGAGGGGCACCCCAACCCGGAGGACGACGGCAGCGGCTGGGACGCCGAATGGGGGTCGGTGACCTTCGACGGCACCACCGGCGCGGTGACGAGCGGCGCCCGGCTGCTCACCAACCAGTCGTTCTCGGTCACCGGCTGGGCGCGGCTCACCCGGGACGGCACCGACCAGGCGGTGGTCGCGCAGGACGGCGCCCAGGCGTCCCGGTTCACGCTCGGCTGGAAGGCCGCGTGCAAGTGCTGGGCGTTCACGACCACCAACACCGACGCGGCGGCACCGGCGGTCACTGTCGCGCAGGGCCCGGCGGCACCGGCGGCGGTGAACACCTGGACGTACCTGGCCGGGGTCTACGACGCCCGTACCAAGGAGGTCCGGCTCTATGTGAACGGTGCGCTCGCCGCGACCACGGCGGCTCCCGCGGGCTGGAACGCCACCGGCGACTTCGCCGTGGGCCGTTCCCGCTCGGCCGGCAAGGAGACGGGCTGGCTGGCCGGGGACGTCGACGACGTCCGCGCCCACCAGGGCGTTCTTACCGACGCCGAGATCAAGGACCGGATGACGCAGTAGGTTCCTCGTCCGGTGCGGTGGCTGTGGCCGCCGCACCGGACGCCAGGTAGGCGCTGATCGCCGCGGCCGAGCGCCGCGGCGATGTCGTGAGCACGTTGTGGGCGGCGGCGGGGATCGTGACCGACACTCCCCCGGTCAGGGCCGCTACCTGGGCGCGCCACCGGAGCGGGGCCACCGGGTCGAGGGCGCCGCCGAGCACGAGCGGCCGTACGGTCACCCGGCGCAGGTCGTCCTCGATGGCGTTGCGGGCGGAGTGGCCCACCGTGGCCAGGACGCGCCAGGGGCGGGCGTCGACGACGTCGCGGGCCAGGATCGGGGCCTGCCAGGGCTGCTCGAGGAACAGGTCGGCGGACCAGCGGCGGATCAGGCCGGTGCGGCTGCGGGCGGCCGGGTCGGTGGTCGGGGAGGCCAGGACCAGGGCGGCGACCGCGGACGGGCGGATGGCGGCGAGGCGGGCCGCGACCTCGGCGCCGAAGGAGTGACCGGCCAGGCAGACGCGGGTCAGGCCGCGGGCGTCGAGCCAGGCGCTCAGGCAGGCGGCGTGCTCGCGGACGGCGTACGCGCGTCGAGGTTTGGTGCTGTGTCCGAAGCCCGGCAGGTCGGGCACGAGCACGGGATGGCGCGCGGCGAGACGGCGGGCTGTCGGCATCAGGTAGCGGTGCGAGACGGCGAGGCCGTGCACGAGCACGACGGGGAGGCCGGGTGCCGACATGCTGGACAGGTCGTGCAGCACCTGGTCGCCGACCGGGGTGGACGTCGCGCGGAAGGTGATCACCAATCTCTGGTACCCCGGGTTTGGCCCGGCCAGTCCGGGTATGCGCCGCCGGGAGGTACGTCATGGGATTTATCACGAGGTCGTTGTGGCAGGGCGCCGTCGCCGGAGCTGCCGGCGCCGTAGCGATCACCCTGAGTGAGAAGCTGGAGCAGAGTCGCACCGGGCGGCCGGACTCGTACGTGCCGGGACGCGTGCTGCTGCGGCTGGCGGGCCGGTCGGATCGCACCGATCGGCCCGAGGCGTGGAACTGGGCGCTGCACGCCGGGCAGGCCGTGGCCGTCGGCGTCGTGCGGGGTGCGATGGCCAACGCGGGGCTGCGCGGGCCGTGGGCGTCGGCCATGTTCACCGTGGTACGCCTGACGAGCGACCAGATCCTGGAGAACGCGACAGGGGTCGGGGCGCCGCCGTGGACGTGGCCGCGCGGGGAGCTGGCCGTCGACCTGGTGCACAAGGCGGTGTACGGGTTCACGACCGGAGCCGTCGCCGATCTGCTCGCGGCGCGTTCCGGCCCGGGCCCCGGACAGGTGCACGCGGCGAAGGTGCGCGGCCGCCGGCACGGCTCCGGCCCCATCCCCCGGAATCAGGCGCTGAGCCGCTGAGCGGGCAGCGAGGGCACCACGGCGTCGAGCGCGCGCCGGATCTCCGCGGCGGGGGCGGGGCGGCCGAAGAGGTAGCCCTGTCCCTGGTCGCAGCCGATGCGGCGGAGCATCGACCACTGTTCCTCGGTCTCGATGCCCTCGGCCACGGTCCGCATGCGCAGGGCCTTGCCGAGCCCGGCGATCGCCTCGACCAGGGCGACGTCGTCGCGGTCGGTGTCGATGGTGGCGACGAACGTACGGTCGATCTTGACGATGTCGACCGGGAGGACCTTCAGGTAGGCGAGCGACGAGTACCCCGTACCGAAATCGTCGATCGCCAACTGCACGCCCAGCCGGCGCAGGGCCTCGAGGGTGTCGATCGCCTCGCCGACGTCGGCCATCAGCATCGACTCGGTGATCTCCAGGGTGAGGTCGGCGGGGGCGATGCCCGCGTCGGCGATCGCCGCGGCGACGTCGCCGACCAGGGTGCCGTCCTGGAACGGGCGGGCCGAGAGGTTGACGTTGACACGCAGGCCGGCCGCCGCCGGGGTCTCCGCGCGCCAGCGGGCGAGCTGGGCGCAGGCCTCGCGCAGCACCCAGCGGCCGAGCGGGACGATCAGGCCGTTGGCCTCGGCGGCGGCGATGAACGTGTCCGGGCTCAGCAGCCCGCGCTGCGGGTGCTGCCAGCGGACGAGCGCCTCCACGCCGGTGGTCAACCGGGTCGCCAGGTCGACGACCGGCTGGTAGCGGAGCACGAACTGCCCGCCGGTCAGGCCGCGTTCCATGTCGGCGCGCAGCTCGGCCTCGTCGAGGACCGCGCGCGCCATGGCCGGTTCGAAGACGGCGTACGCGTTGCGGCCCGCCCGTTTCGCCGCGTACACGGCCAGGTCGGCGTCGCGCAGCAGCTCGCCCGCCGGCCGGGTGCCGCCCGCGATGCCGATGCTCAGCGAGCAGGTGACCTCGCGGCTGCCCAGCAGGAACCCGCCGGACCCGGCGCGCAGCAGGCGCTCCGCGAGCGCGACGGCGGACGGCTCGTCGGCGTCCGCGGCCAGGATCGCGAACTCGTCGCCGCCGAGGCGGGCCAGCGTGTCGCCGGGGCGCACCTCGCGGGCCAGCCGCTCGGCGACCCGGGCCAGCAGCTCGTCGCCGAGCTGGTGGCCGAGGTTGTCGTTGACGAGCTTGAAGTCGTCGAGATCGATCAGGAGTACGGCGGTCGCGGTGCCGTCGGTCCGGGCGGCGGCCCGTTCGAGCCGTTCCAGGAACAGCGCGCGGTTCGGCAGCCCGGTGAGCGAGTCCGTGTACGCCTGCCGGCTGAGCTGGTCCTCCAGCGCGCGCCGGGGCCCGATGTCGCGCAGGCTGAGGACGACCGCGCGCAGGTCGGGGTCGCCGAGCCGGTTGGTGCCGATCACGTCGAGGTGGACCCAGCTGCCGCCCACGTCGAGCATGCGCACTTCGGTGCGGGCGGTGTGCCCGTTCGGCTTGGCGAGCAGGTCGTGCATCCAGGCGAGGGCGCGCTCGCGCTGGGCCGGGTCGATCAGCGGGACCAGGGTGCCGCCGGTGAGCTGCTCGGGGCTGCGGCCGAGCACGCCCTGCACGGACCGGCTGACGAAGCGCACGGTCTGGCCGCGGTCGATCGCGAACACGGCGTCGGAGCTGGCCTCGAGCAGCACCTCCATCCGGCGCTCGGCCGCCCGGCGCCGGTCGTCGAGCCGCCGCCGGCTGAGCGCGCCGACCGCGCACACGGCGGCGACGCTGGCGGTGATGGCGGTCAGCGTGGACGCCGAGACCAGATCGCCGACGGTCGGCGCGGGCAGCAGCGCCAGGTAGCCGCCGAGGGACACGGCACCGAGCCCGACGACGGCGAACGGCCCGTACAGCGCCGCGGCGGTGACCAGCAGCAGCGCGACGCAGGGCAGATAGGCGACCAGCCCGTCGCCGTCCACCCGCGCGAACGCCCACAGCGCGGGCAGCTCGGCCACCCACCACAGGATCAGCCAGCGGCGCACCTTCGGGCTCGCGGCGAACCGCCGCCACGGCAGCGCCATCAGGCCGGCCTGCAGCACGACGAGGCCGAGCAGCGGCAACGCCCACCACCGCATGCCGGTGGGCCAGTCCACCAGGACCCGCAGCGCGGCCAGCATCGTCACGCCCGCGGCGCAGCCGGCACCCAGCCTGATCTGGCTGGCCCAGTACGCCGCCGTGTGCCTGTCGATGCCCGCCATAGCGCGACCATCGGCGCGCGGCCCGCTCAGTTGAGCGGAAACCGCGGGGCGTAATCCGGTTGCCCCGGCCTCCGCCCGCGGGCATGCTGACGACATGCAGCGCTGACGACTCCTCCCGTTCCGTAGTCTTTTCCCCCTCTTCGTCGTGAGTGAGCGTCTCCGTTTGTCTGCTTCCGTGAATATTGTCGCGTCCCCGTCCAGCTGGATCGAGTCCGGCGCCCGCGACCAGTGCGACCAGGTCGCCGCGCTCGACGGCATGATCCACGTCGCCGGGATGCCCGACCTGCACCCCGGCAAGGGCGCCCCGGTCGGCGCCGCGATGCTGTCCCGCAAGCTCCACCCGTTCCTGGTCGGCTCGGACATCGGCTGCGGCATCGGCGTCTTCCCGATCCGGCTGCGCCGCCCCGACCCGGAGAAGCTCGCCGCGCGCTTCCCCGACCTGGACGTTCCCGTCTCCCTGCCGGCGTCCGAGGTTCCCGCCGGTCACACCGACAGCCTCGGTACGGTCGGCCGGGGCAACCACTTCGCCGAACTGGCCCGCGTCGACGAGATCCAGGACCCGGCCCACGCCGAGCGCCTCGACCTGCGCAAGGGCGACCTGGTCCTGATCGTGCACAGCGGCTCGCGCGGGCTCGGCGAGCGCATCCTGCGCGCCCACACGGACGTGCACGGCGCGGGCCCCGCCCCGGATGCGGCCGCCTATCTGCGCGCGCACGACGACGCCGTACGGTGGGGTGCCCTGAACCGCCGTCTCATGGCGGCCCGCATCGCGGAAGCGCTCGGCGCCGCCCCGACCGACCCGATCGCCGACGTCTGCCACAACTCGGTCGAGGTGCGCCCCGAGGGCTACCTGCACCGCAAGGGCGCCGCACCGGGCGACGGCCGCGACGTGCTGGTCGCCGGCACCCGCGGCACCCGGTCGTTCCTGGTCGCGACGCACGCGGGCCCCGACGCCAACTGGTCGGTCGCCCACGGCGCGGGCCGCAAGATGAGCCGGTCCGACGCCCTGCGCCGCGGCAAGGCCAAACACAAGGTCGAGGAGCTCCGCCGTACGCCGCTCGGCTCCGTCGTCGTCTGCGGCGACCGCCAGCTGTTGTTCGAGGAGGCGCCGACCGCGTACAAGCGCATCGAGCAGGTGATCGGCGACCTGGCCGACGGCGGCCTCGCCACCCCGGTGGCGGCGACGGTCCCCCTGGTCACCTACAAGACGGCCGACCGGGGTGGACGCCGCTCCATATGATCGACGCGTGTTGATGATGATGGTGTTCGGGGTCGTGCTGCTCGCCCTCCTGACGGGGGTCGTGGCGCTGAGGCCGCGCGGGGGTGGCGGCACGTCTTTCACCTCCCCGTCGAGCGCCACCCCCGGGCCCGGGGCGGCTGATCCGCTCGCGGCGCTCGACGTCGCCGCGCGGGCGCGGATCGAGGAGCTTGCCGCGGCCGGGCTGCGCATCCGGGCGATCGAGGCGCTGCGGGCGGCAACCGGTTGCCGCCTGTCCGAGGCCAAGGTGGCGATCGACAAGCTCCTCCGCGCCTGAACTACACCGCTCCTGGCCTGGGCACGGCCAGAAGCTCGTCTTCCTCGCCTCGGCACCCCTCGTTGGCGGCCGCCTTCACGCCCACCGCCACACCGCCGGCGACCTCGCCGCCCGCCGCGCGGGACGACGTGTCCTGCGGCTTTGTTCACAACGTCGAACCGGGAGCCACCGGCGGGTCGGGATGACAGCACGTCAGCTGTCGAAATCCACCACTACATCGGGTGACATCGGCACGGCCTGACACGTGAGGACGTACCCGGCCGCGACCTCCTCGTCCTCCAGCGCGAAGTTGCGCCGCATCCGCACCTCGCCCGAGGTGACCCGGGCCCGGCACGTCCCGCACACCCCGCCCTTGCACGCGAACGGCAGGTCCGGCCGCACCCGTTGCGCCCCGTCGAGAACGGCCAGCCCCGGCGGTACGCGCACCGCGCTCGTCCGCCCGTCCAGCACCACGGTCACCGCCGTGCCCTCCCCGGCCTCCGTCTCCGGCCGTTCGGCGGGCACGGGCGGCTCGTCCACCCAGAACAGCTCCCGGTGGATCCGCTCGCGTGCGACGCCGTACTCCGCCAGCACCGTCGTGGCGTCCGTGACCATCCCGAACGGCCCGCACAGCCACCAGTGGTCGACCTGCCCGACGTCGAGCAGCCGCGGCAGCAGCGCCCGGAGCTTCTCCGCGTCGAGCCGCCCGGTCAGCAGCTCCGTCTCGCGCGCCTCCCGCGACAGCAGGTGCACCACTTCCAGCCGGGTGGGCCACGAGTCCTTGAGGTCGGCGAGCTCCTCGGCGAACATGACGGTGTCCGCGCGCCGGTTGCCGTACAGGACGGCGATCTCGGCCCCAGGCACCGCCAGCAGCGACGCGGCGATCGACAGCATCGGCGTGATCCCGGACCCGGCGGCGACGAGCACGTGCCGGCCGCCGGCCGCCAGGTCGGGGGTGAACGTCCCGCTCGGCGGCGCCACCTCGACGACGTCCCCGGCCCGCACCCCGTGCACCAGCCAGGACGACACGGCGCCGCCGGGCACCTCGCGCACCCCGATCCGCGGCGGTGCGCCCGCCGGCGAGCAGATCGAATAGGTACGCCGCTCGTCCCGCGCCGCGTCGGCGAGCCGCACGGTCAGCGCCTGCCCCGGCTGGAACACGAACCGCTCGCGCAGCCCGGCCGGCACCTCGAACGTGATCGCGGCCGCGTCGGCACAGAGCGCCTCGACCCGGGACACCCGCAGCTGATGGAACTCGCGCGCCACTCAGATCTCCTTCACGTGCTCGAACGGCTCCCGGCACGCCGGGCAGCGGTGCAACGACCGGCAGGCGGTGGCACCGAACGCGGCCAGCTCCTCGGTCTCCCCCGCGCCGCAGCGAGGACACGCCACCGGACCCCGCGCCGTGCCCACGGCCGGGCCTCGCGCCGGGCTCCGAATCGGGCCCGGCGCCGAGC
>CAKUMG010000017.1 GCA_934667465.1 uncultured Actinoplanes sp.
GCTGCTTGCCGACCGGGATGTCCTGGTCGTTGGTGGGGTCCCAGACGCCCACGACGATCTCGTTGCTGCCGGCGCGCAGCGCGCCCGTGACGTCGTACGAGAATTTGTCGTAACCGCCCTCGTGCGTGCCGAGCAGCGTGCCGTTGACCCACACCTTCGACTGCCAGTCCACCGCGCCGAAGTTGAGCTGCACGTTGCGGCCCGACCAGCCGGCCGGGACGGTGAACGTGCGGCGGTAGAACGAGAAGTCCTGGCGGCGCATGATCCCGGAGAGCGCGCTCTCGATCGGGTAGGGGACCAGGATCTCCTCGGCGAGGGTCTGCCCGGTCGGCGGGGTGTTGAGGTTGCTCGCGCCGGCGAACTGCCAGATGCCGTTGAGGCTCTGCCAGTCCGGGCGGGTGAGCTGCGGGCGGGGATATTCGGGCAGCGGGTTGGTCGTGGAGACCTGGCTGGTCCACGGGGTGGTGAGCGGGGGAGTCTTGGGGACGAACGCGGCGGCGGGAGCGGCCGTCGCGACGAGGGCACCGGCCGTGGCGGTCAGCACCGCCATCGCCACGGCGAGCCATCGGTGAGGGGTCACGTGCTTCTCCTTCGTCAGGAGTGGCCGGCGGGGAAACCAGCTCGAAACACATAGTGACGCGTCCGAACATCCTCAATCAATAGGCGACGGTAAATGTTCTTTCCGGAGCGGCCGCCCGCTCACAAACGAACATCGGCGGACGCGGTCACCACGGGCTCTTCGGCTCCGGCACGGGCACGGGGTCGTAGCCGCGCTCGGCGGCGTGCGCGTTCAGCCAGCGCTCGAGCGGCGGCGAGGACGGCGCGACCCAGGTGTGCGCGGACTCCTTGTCCACCACGATCGGGCCGCTGACCACGGCGTCGGTGAACGAGCGGGTGGTGAACCAGCGCTCGCTGTTGAACGGGAACACCCAGCACCACGCGTACTCCCGCGGCACCTCGTCAGCCAGGCGCAACGGCGTCTCCGGGGTGGCGAGACCGGCGAGCAGCTCCGCGGCGTACTTGCGGGCCTGGGCGGCGTCGGTCATCGGTCCCCCCGGGCGGCCGCGGTCACCGGCTCGGCGGTCGCCGCGTAGTCGGTCGCCGGGTCGGCGGTCGCGGGGTCCTCGGTCGCGAGGTCGTCGGTTGCGGGCTCGTCGTCCACCACCTCGCCGGCGCCGAGTTGTTGCAGCGCCGCGAGGGCCCGGTGCACCGCCACCGCGTCGGCCAGCCACAACACGTATTCGGTCTGCCGCAGGTGGTCGAGCAGGTCGGGGTCGGCCAGCTCACCCGTCGCCTCGAGCCGGTCGGCAAGGGTGGCGGGCCACACCCAGCGGCCGTCGGTGTGCAGGCCGGGCATCATCGCGGTGGCGTCGCGCAGGTACGCCAGGGCGGCCTCCCGCTCGTCGTCGTCGAGCGGGGTGGCCAGGGCGTCCTCCGCGGCGAACCGGATCTCCGGCGCCGGGTAGGGCGCGTGGATCAGCGCCGATCCCGAGCGGGCCGCCCACTGGTACGACGGCAGCGGCAGATCGGCCCGGTACACCTCCACCTGCGACGTCAGGTCGCCCACGTCGGCGAGCGCGCGCTGGACCGCGGCGGCCACCCCGGGCAGGTCGCCGGCCGCCTCGTCGCTCTCCACCACGTAGATCCGCGCCGGGTCGGCCTCCCCGAGCCGCCAGCCCCGCCACACCCCGGCGGTCTCCCGCGGGTCGAGCGCCTCCAGGACGACCTCGTCGTAGGCGTCGGTCCGGTCGTCGTCGCCCGAGACGTCGAGCAAGGGCGGGACGAGGTTGCCGTACAGCGCGAGCGAATCGGGCGGCACCGGGACGAAGACGACGGCCGGCGGCTCGTCGATCCCGTCCTCCGCGGGCGCCGGCAGGGCGGTGCCCGGAGGCAGTGCCGCGGCCACCACGGCCAGCTCGGCGGCGGTCATCGGGAACGCGCCGGCCAGCACCTGCGCGCAGGCGTCGATGCGGCCCTCGGCGAGCGCGAAACGCAGCTCCGCCAGGGTTTCGTCGGAGATCCGGCCGGCCGCGCGGAGCAGCAGCACGTGCCACTGCACGACGGGGGTCATTTCCTCGATCATGATTGCGCCTCATCGTTCGCGACGGGTGTGGAAGTCTCGCCGGTCGTTGCCGCTCCGGCGGCTGCTGTCGTTCCGGTTGCTGTCGTTCCGGTGGCGGAGAGCAAAAAGTCATATGCCAGGCGTACGTGTGCCGGGCTGCCCGGATTGGCCAGCACGTCGGTGCCCTCGGCGAGCACCTCGAGCAGCTCCGCCGTGCTCACCTGCCGCCACTCGGGGGAGAAGAGCCGCCGCCGGTGGACCGCGCTCGTGGCGATCGTGGCGCAGAGCACCCCGTCGTCGGAGCGCGCCACCATCGGGCGGCCGTCGCCGTTCATCGCGACCTCCACCCGGCTCCCGAGCAGCACCTCCCGCAGGATCTCCGGCTCCACGTCGCCGCTCAGCAGCAGGCGCAGCGCCGCGTCGACCGGGTCGGTGGGCGAGGTCTCGAAGCTCGGCACATATTCCGGGTTGGGGCGGAACTCGCCGGTCGTGCCGTCCGGGAGGCGCGGCCACATGCCGACCACGGCCGCGAACGGCGGGGCGCCGCCGGCCTCCGGGTCCTGCCACTCCGGATTCTGCCACTCCGGATCCACGAGCAGCACGAACTCGTCGTTCTCCGGCTGGGCCACGCGTCAGCCCGCCTCGGTGGCGCCGGTCGAAGGCGCGGGCGAAGATGTGGCCGCGCCGGAGGTGGCCTCGTCGGGGACGGGGCTCAGCGCCGCGGACTGGAAGAGCAGGGCGAGCGCGCGGTGCTCGTCGGCCGGGTCCGGGGCGGGCAGCAGGGCACCCGCCGCCCGGGCCCGCGCGAGCAGCTCCGGCTCGGGCGCGAAACCGTACGTGAGCAGGTAGTAGAGCACCGCATCGGTCCACAGCCAGCGCCCGTCGGTGCGGTACGTCATCGGCACGACCTCGCCGCGCTCCGGCTCGACCTCGTCCCGCAGCCGCGCGGTCGTGGCGAGCACCGGGGCGCCCGCATCGAGGTAGGCCGCCACCTGCTCCAGGTCGGCCCCGGTGAGCCGCTCGTGGTCGGGCAGGAAGCGCGCGCCGTCGGCGTCCACGACGTCGAACACCCGGGCGATCCGCAGCGGCGGCGCCTCGTCCTCGACCCAGAGGAGCGCGCCGCTGTTGCGGGCCTGCCGGGCGTACGGCGGCAATTGCTCGCCGGAGCGGTAGACCTCGACGAGCGGCCACTGCTGCCCGGCGGCGGTCAGCGCGCGCATCATCGTGGCGGTGGTCTCGGCCTGCGGCCCGTTCGCCTCGAGCACGTAGACGCGGGTGGGCGGGATCGTCGCCGCGGCCCACTCCGGCGCCAGCCGTACGGCCCGCCACAGCGCGACCGCCTCGGGCAGCTCGGCCGCCGTGCGTACGGCTGCGTTGTCGATCTCGTCGCCGAGGTCGCGGCCCACCAGGTCGAGCAGCGGAGGCACGTTGCGGCCGAAGGTGCGCTGGTCGGGCAGCGCGGGCACGAAGGTGAAGCCGATCTCCAGGAGGGTGTCCGGGTCGGGCAGGGCCGCCGTGCCGGTCTCGGCCAGGGTCAGCCGGGCCGTGGCCAGCGCCGCGTCCGGCAGCCGCCCGCCGAGCCGCAGCAGGGAGGCGTGGAGGTGGGCCTGCTCGCTCATAGTCCGGTATTCGACCACAGCCGCCTGCCGGGCCGCCCGGCCCCCGGCGAAGCCTGTCCGTGCAACCCCGGGGTCGGCCCGTTCGTGCAGGCCCCGGGCCCGGGACCGGCCGCGTGGGGAAGCGGTGCCTACGCGTCGGCCGGGGCGGGGGCCGGGGCGAGCAGGGCGGCCAGTACCCGGTGCACGGCGACGGCGTCGGGCGCGGGCATCCGGTAGTCCGCCGCGTCCATGTGCGCGAGCAGTTCCAGATCCGGCGCGAGGTGGTGTTCGCGCAGGTAGTAGGCGACCGTGTCGGTCCAGACCCAGACGCCGTCGCTGCGGTAGGACAGCGGCACCACCGGGCCGCGCTCCGGGTCCAGGATGTCGTCCGCGCGTTCGGTGGTGGTCAGGACCGGCCAGCCCCCGTCCAGGTAGGCGAGCACCTGGTCGCGGCCCTCGCCGCCGAGCAGCGGGTGGTCGCGGTCGAACCACGGGCCGGTGTCCGGGTCCGCGCCGTCGAAGACCCGGGCGACCGCGACGGGCCGCGGCGGCTCGGCGGTCCAGAGCAGCGCGGACGCCTCCCGCGCCTGCCGCTGGTAGGGCGGGAGGTCGTCGCCGGGTGCGTACGTCTCGACCAGCGGGTGCGGCAGCCCGGCAGCCTGCAGCTCCCGCTGGAGGGTGGCGGTGAGCACGGGAAGCTGCTCGGCGGGCACCCCGGCCTCCAGTACGAAGACGGCGGCCGGCTCCGCGCCGAGCCGCCATGCCCGCCACAGGGCGCGTGCCCCGGGCAGCCGCTCCGCGGCGGCAGTGGCAGCCTGGTCGTGCGTGTCCGTCAGGCTCGCGACATAGTCGGCGTGCACGCCGGTCAGGTCGAGCAGCGGCGGCGCGTCCTGGTCGTCCCCGGCGAGCGGGCGGAAGTCCAGCGGCAGCGGCGGCCACTGCCCCGGCTGGGTGTCGGAGAGCGGCTCGACGGAGTCCGGCTCGAGCGCGCCGAGCAGTGCGAACTCCTCGTCGTTCGGCGGCAGCCCGGCCGCGGCCATGACCGTGCCCAGCGTCAGGGCGACGTCGCCGGCCCGGCCCTCGGCCAGCGCCAGCCGGGCACCGGCCAGCGCGTCGGCCGGGGCATGACCGGCCACGCGCAGCAGCAGGCGGTGCAGTTCGGGCCCGTACGCGACCGCGCGGAACTCAGCCATGCCGCCATTGGATCACGACGGCCCGGCGCCGCCGCGGCCTCGGGCCCGGATGTGCCCGCCGATCGCGCGGATCAGGACTCCTGGGGCGGATGTGCCCGGCAGCTGCGGGGATCAGGACTCCTGGGGCGGCTGTTCCCCGGCGGACTGCCCGTACTCGGCGTCCTTGGCCTTGGCGCGCTGGATCGCCGCGAGCAGGTTGCCCATGGCGCTGCGGTCGGTGTGGAAGAGGCGCAGCAGGGTGTACGCCTGCCGGGCCGCCGGGCTGAGCGTCGCGTTGCCGTGGTCCGGCTCGCGGTAGCCCTTCGCCTCGCCCTCCTCGCCTGCGGGCGGCCGCACGCCGGCGGACTGCCCGTACTCGGCGTTCTTGGCCTTGGCGCGCTGGATCGCCGCGAGCAGGTTGCCCATGGCGCTGCGCTCCGTGGGGTGCAGCCACAGCATCGTCCAGGGGGAGAGCCGCACCAGGTGCAAGCCAACGAGGGACTGGCGGACCAGCCCCCACTTGCGGAGCTCGCGGACGGCGAGTTCGACGTCGGCCTCGTTCTGTCCGAAGGCGGCCTCCGCCGCGTGCCAGCCCGCGGCCAGCCGGCGGAAGCCGCTGTACCGCACCAGGGTCTCGAGGAGGCGAGTGGCCGCCGGGCCGAACGGCACGGCGTCCGTCCCCATCCGGGCCAGCTCCGCCTCGGACATCGGCGCCGGACCGTCCGGCCAGGCCTGGGCGGCGGGCAGCGGGGCGCCGTCGTACTCGCGGGGCGGCTCGCCCTCGGCGTGCCGGTGCCAGGCGCCGGGGCGGGCCGGGTCGAGGCGGGGGGTCGCGCCGGTGTCCACGGTGCCGGCGCTCACGACGCGGCCGGCCGGGGTGACCCAGGCGGTGCTGGTGGGTGCGGTGACGGCGGTGATGCCCGGCTGGGCGGCGAGCCGGGCCGCGTAGTCGCCGGCGCCGGTCGCGCAGGAGATCAGCACGATCTCCCGGCCGTGCGACCGCGGATCGGCGTTGATCAGGCCCGCGAGCTGCTCCGGCGTGACGAGCTTGCCACCGACGAGCACGCCGTCCGCGGTGCCGTGGGCGAAGACGGCGAACTCGCCGGGGCGGGGGGTGTAGTTCCGGGCGGCGCGTGCGGCGTCCTTCTCGGACTCGTCGAGCAGCATCAGGCCGGCGTCGACCCGGGCTGCGGGCGGCGCGGACTCGTGCACCAGCAGGGCAGGGGGTGCCTCGACTGGGGCGGGGGTGTGACGCTCCTGCCAGCGCCGCGCGAGGCCGAGGCTGGGCCGGCCGCTCGCGTCGTAGGTGACCGCCGTGGCCGTCGCCGGCCGGCTGAGCGTGGCAGGGGCGGGGCCTGCCGTGGTCAGGACCGCCGGTGCCGCCGAGGGGCGGGAGAAGCGGACGCTGCCGGGCGCCGAGCGGGCGGCGGGCGGCGCGCCGGCGGCGTACGCGGGATTGCCGTCCTCGTCGATGCTCAACGTGAGGTCGGCGGACCCGCGCGCGGGGGTCGCAACGGGCGTGAACGTCTCGGTGCCGCCGCCCGGCAGGTGCACGGTCAGGACCGCGCCGGTGCCGTCCGCGATGAGCTGCAGCGCCTCGGGGCCCGACTCCTGCCCGGCGAAGCGGCCGACCCGGTCCGCGGAGAGGCCGAGCTGGCCGGCGACGGCGGCGTACATCGTGGTGTCGGGGCCGGGCTCGGCGCCGGGCGGCGGCGGCAGGTCGACGCCGAGCCGCGCGGCCAGCTCGGCGATCTCGCCGAGCGCCGGGTCCAGGGCGCGCAGCCGGGCGACCGCGGGGTTGATCGCGTCCCAGGCGCTTCGCACCGCGTCGTCCGCATCGAGCTGCAGATCCAGGGCCGCGTCCAGCCGGGCGACCGCCGTGGCCAGGTTCGCCCGGGCGGCGCGGCCGGTCGTCGCGGCGTGCTGCCGGTCGGCGTCCTGGCGCTCGGCCGGGTCCATGGTCGTCCAGGTCGAGCTGTCGATCGAGAAGCCCAGGCAGGTGGCGCCGTTGCCGCGCAGCCCGGTGAGGATCTCGGCCTCGGCCACGGTCAGCGCGCCGAACAGGCCGATGACCAGCCCGCCGTCGGAGCGCCGCCGGACCGCGTCGACAAGCGTCGAGACGTCGCCGGTCTTGGTGAGCTTGACGTCGGCGAGCGTGTCGAGGATCGCGCCCTCGCCGCCCGCCTCGACGGCATCCAGATCGATGCCGGTGCCCGTGACCAAGCGTAGCTTGTAGCCCGCGGCGCGGAGGTGGACCGCGATGCTGGCGGCCGCGGAGACCGCCCACTCGAAGCTGGCCGTGGGCCCCTCGCCCTGGTGGGCGTGGTGCCGGGTGTCGAGCACCACGGTGGCGCGCGACTCCCAGGGCTGCTCCTCGCGGCGCACCATCAGCTCGCCGGTGCGCGCGGTCGAGCGCCAGTGCACCCGCCGCAGGTCGTCGCCGCGGCGGTACTCGCGGGTGGCCGCGTCGTCCTCGCCGTGCACGGCCACCGAGCGGGCGCGGCTCTCGCCGGTGCCCGCGTATTCGCCGGCCAGCCGGACCGCGGGCAGCGCGACCACCTGCGGGATGACCGTGAGCTTGTCGACGCTGGGGAACGAGCGGGTCAGCTCGCACAGGCCGAACGGGTCGGTCAGCCGGATCACCAGCGGGCCCACCGGGTAGCGGCCGCGGACGTCGGCGCGCACGGTGTAGGCCACCGAGCTCGCCATGTGCGCGCCGAGCCGTTCCAGCACGACGCGCGGGCGGCTGCCGAGCGCGTACGGCAGGCGATCCTCCAGCAGCAGCGTGCCGGTGGGCAGGCGGGAGAGGTTCTGCAGGCGCAGGATCACCCGCGCGCTCGAGCCGACCGGCGCCCGGACGGGCTCCAGCGACCGGGTGCAGGCCAGCTTGTAGCGGCTGCGTCCCACATACGCCGCGGCCAGCAGTGGCAGCACCGCCAGCAGCACGGCGACCCGCAGCAGGTCCCGTTCCCCGAGCACCATGGCGGAGATCGCCGCGGCCACCGCCGCCGCCAGGAACGAGCGGCCGCGGGTGGTCAGTCCCCGCAGAGCCTCCCGCATCAGCGCCCCCGCGACTCGTACTGCGCGCGCCCGTCGCCGGTGGCGCGGGTGTCGTACGGCGAGCGGTTGCGGTCGTGCGGCAGCGGCAGCCGGTGCACGATCTCGGCGACGATCGTGTCGGTGGTGCGCCGGTTGAGCTGCGCGTCCGCGGTCGGGATGAGCCGGTGCGCGAGGACCGGCACGGCCAGGGCCTGCAGGTCGTCGGGCAGGACGTAGTCGCGCCCCTCGAGGGCCGCGACCGCCTTGGCCGTCCGCATCAGCTGCAGCGTCGACCGCGGGGAGGCCCCCAGCCGGATCTCCGGTGCCTCGCGGGTCGCCGTGACCAGCGCGATCGCATACTGCTGCACGGCGTCGGCGGCGTGCACCGCGCGGGCCGTGGCGATCAGCCGCCGCACCAGCGCGGCGTCGGCGACCGGCCGGAGCCCGTCGAGCGGGTTGGTGGCCGCCCGGCCGCCGAGCATCGCCAGCTCGGCGCGCGGGTCGGGGTAGCCCATCGCGATGCGGGCGGTGAACCGGTCGCGCTGCGCCTCGGGCAGCGGATAGGTCCCCTCCATCTCGATGGGGTTCTGCGTGGCGACGACCATGAACGGCGCCTGCAGCTCGTAGGTCGTGCCGTCGACCGTGACCTGACGCTCCTCCATGCACTCCAGGAGGGCGGACTGGGTCTTCGGCGACGCCCGGTTGATCTCGTCACCCACCACCAGGTTGGCGAAGACCGCGCCCGGCTTGAACTCGAAGTCGCGCGTCTCCTGGTTGTAGACGCTGACCCCGGTGACGTCGCTGGGCAGCAGGTCGGGGGTGAACTGGATGCGGCGCACCGAGCAGTCGATGGACCGGGCGAGCGCCTTGGCGAGCATCGTCTTGCCGACGCCCGGCACATCCTCGATCAGCAGGTGTCCCTCGGCGAGCAACACGGCGAGCGCCAGCCGCACCGTCGCGCCCTTGCCCTCGATGACCTGCTCGATGTTGGCGATGATGGCATCGCTGGCGGCGCGGAACTGGTCGTTCGGCAGCGCACCGCCGGGCTCGTCCCAGGTGGGGGTTGTCACGGGCCTCCTTCAAGTCGTCCGGCTCCCTTTCTAGGCGGTGAGACCGAAAGGGAACCGAAGGGTCGCGGGCGGCCGGGGTGTCCGTGGGCCTCCGGCGCTCGCCGCCCGTGCCCCACAGATTAGCCCGGTCGCGGCGAGTCTCCGTAGGCCTGGCAAGCAGCGATGCGCTTCGTAGTCAATTAATCACGTATATCTCTTCGGTAAAGAAACGGACAACCGGTGCATCGGCGGCCAGGGGTATACCGGTCGTCGGGCGCACGGGGCCGGAGGTAGAATGCCCTCATGGCTCATGCCTCCCTGCTCCTTAGCTAGCCGCGCGGTGCACCAGGCCGGCGCGGCGCCCCCTCGTGGAGGGGGCTTTTTTGTGTCCAGGGAACAGCCGTGACAGACGTGGACGAGAACGAGATGGTGACGATGAGCGAGTCCGAGACGATCGGCGCGGACGTCCCGCCGTACCGCTACACGGCCGCGATGGCCGGCGAGATCGAGCCGCGCTGGCAGGCGTACTGGGCGGACAACGGCACGTTCCACGCGCCCAACCCGGAGGGCGAGCTGGCCGACCCGGCGCACCCGCGGGCCGGCGCGCCCAAGCTGCACGTGCAGGACATGTTCCCGTACCCGTCGGGTTCGGGTCTGCACGTCGGGCACCCGCTCGGCTACATCGGCACCGACTCCTACACCCGCTACAAGCGGATGACCGGCTTCAACGTGCTGCACCCGATGGGCTTCGACGCGTTCGGCCTGCCCGCCGAGCAGTATGCGGTGCAGACCGGCACGCACCCGCGGACCACCACCGAGGCCAACGTCGAGCGCTACCGCGAGCAGCTGCGCCGCCTGGGCCTGGCCTACGACGAGCGCCGCACGTTCTCGACCACGGACCCCGAGTACTACCGCTGGACCCAGTGGATCTTCCTGCAGGTGTTCAACTCGTGGTTCGACCCGGAGCTGCGCCGGGCGCGCCCGATCGCCGAGCTGATCGCCGGGTTCGAGGCCGGCACCCGCACCGCCGGCGACAAGCCCTGGGCGGAGCTGAGCCCCGAGGAGCGGCGCCGGGTCGTCGACGGCCACCGGCTGGCGTACGTCAGCGAGGCGCCGGTCAACTGGTGCCCCGGGCTGGGCACCGTGCTGGCCAACGAGGAGGTCACGCCGGACGGCCGCAGCGAGCGCGGCAACTTCCCCGTCTTCCAGCGGTCGCTGAAGCAGTGGATGATGCGCATCACCGCGTACGGCGACCGTCTGGTCGAGGACCTGGACGCGCTGGACTGGCCCGAGCCGGTCAAGCTGATGCAGCGCAACTGGATCGGCCGCTCCCGCGGCGCGCACGTCGCGTTCCCGCTGGAAAGCGTCGACGGCAACGACACCGTGCAGGTGTTCACGACCCGCCCCGACACCCTGTTCGGCGCGACCTACATGGTGCTGGCCCCCGAGCACGCGCTGGTGGAGAAGGTCGTCCCCGCCGCGTGGCCCGAGGGCACCAAGGACGCGTGGACCGGCGGTCACCCGACGCCGGAGGCAGCCGTCGCGGCCTACCGCGCGCAGGCCGCGGCCAAGACCGAGGAGGAGCGCACCGCCGACGCCAAGGTCAAGACCGGCGTCTTCACCGGCGCCTACGCGACCAACCCGGTCAACGGCGCGCGCGTCCCGGTCTTCATCGCCGACTACGTGCTGGCCGGCTACGGCACCGGCGCGATCATGGCGGTGCCCGGCCACGACGCCCGCGACTGGGACTTCGCGCAGACGTTCGACCTGCCGATCGTCCGGACCATCGAGGTGCCCGAGGGCCACGAGGGCGTCTGGACCGGCGACGGCGCGGTGGTCAACAGCGACTTCCTGGACGGGATGAACGTCGTGGACGCCAAGGCCACGATGATCAGCTGGCTGGAGGAGAAGGGCCACGGCAACGGCGCCACCACGTACCGCCTGCGCGACTGGCTGTTCAGCCGCCAGCGCTACTGGGGCGAGCCGTTCCCGATCGTCTACGACGAGACCGGGATGCCCGTCGCGCTGCCCGAGTCGATGCTGCCGGTCGAGCTGCCCGACGTCGACGACTTCTCGCCGCGCACGTTCGACCCGGACGACGCGGACAGCGAGCCCGAGACGCCGCTGTCGCGCAAGAAGGACTGGGTCGAGGTCGTGCTGGACCTGGGCGACGGGCCGAAGACGTACACCCGCGAGACCAACACGATGCCGCAGTGGGCCGGTAGTTGCTGGTACGAGCTGCGCTACCTGGACCCGAAGAACGACGAGGCGCTGGTCGACCGGGAGAACGAGGCCTACTGGATGGGGCCGCAGGGCCCCGGCGACCCGGGCGGCGTCGACCTGTACGTCGGCGGTGTCGAGCACGCCGTCCTGCACCTGCTGTACGCCCGGTTCTGGCACAAGGTGCTGTTCGACCTGGGCCACGTGAGCTCGTTCGAGCCGTTCCGCAAGCTGTACAACCAGGGCTACATCCAGGCGTACGCGTTCCGGGACGCGCGCGGCTTCGTCGTGCCGGCCGACGAGGTCACCGAGCGTGACGGCAAGTGGTACCACGGCGACGTCGAGGTGGCCCGCGAGTACGGCAAGATGGGCAAGAGCCTGAAGAACGTCGTGACCCCGGACGAGATGGCGGACCAGTACGGCGCCGACACGTTCCGGGTCTACGAGATGGCGATGGGCCCGCTGGACGCCTCGCGGCCCTGGGACACCCGCGCCGTCGTCGGCTCGCAGCGCTTCCTGCAGCGGGTGTGGCGCCTGGTCGTCGACGAGGAGTCCGGCGAGGTCCGGGTCACCGGCGACGCGCTGGACCCCAAGACCCGCCGCGTGCTGCACAAGGTGATCGACGGCGTCCGCGGCGACATGGAGGAGCTGCGCTTCAACACGGCCATCGCCAAGCTGATCGAGCTGACCAACACGCTGACCCCGCTGCCGGCGGTGTCGCGCGAGGCGGTCGAGCCGCTGGTGCTGATGATGTCGCCGTTCGCGCCGCACCTGGCCGAGGAGCTGTGGGGCAAGCTGGGCCACGAGGGCACGCTGGCCTACGCCGGCTTCCCGGTCGCCGACCCGGCCCAGCTGGTCGCCGAGTCGGTCACCTACCCGGTGCAGGTCAACGGCAAGGTCCGCGGCCGGGTCGAGGTCGCCCCGGACGCCGCCGAGGAGGCCGTGCGCACCGCCGCGCTGGAGGCGGTCGCCGAGGTCCTGGCCGGCCGCGACCCGCGCAAGGTGATCGTCGTCAAGGGCAAGCTGGTCAGCGTAGTGGTGTGAGCAAGGTCAAGCTGTCGTAGCCGGGTGGGTGGTGCGGACCGCTGCTCCCGCCGAGGTGCCGGGCGGCCCGAGCCAGGCGCCTGGCGGCGCCTGAACGGCTCCGACCACCCGGCCACGTGCGTGAGCGAGCACTCGGCTCGCTTCGCATCGCCCCGTCCGGGGTAGCCGTCCACCGGCTGCCAGGCCCGCCAGGGCCGGGCCCGAGTCGCACTGCGCCCGTCGATGACTTGGGCGCAAAAAATCGGCGAAGCGGTTTTCTTCGCCGATTTTGGGTGTTCAAGTCATCGGCCCCAGGGGCGTAGTGCCCGCCGAGCCGGAGGCGAGGCCATCTACGCAGCGGCACGCTGACGCCCGGCGAGGTCGACGCGCGCCAGTCCGGCACGACATCCCGGTTCGTGCTGCCCGCCGCCGCGTCGGACGGGAAACTGCGCGGGGTCGATGTCGACATGGCCGACATCTCCGACACGGCGCAGACGGTGGCGGCGGTCGCTGTCTTCGCGGACTCGCCGACGCGGGTGCGGGGGATCGGCTTCATCCGCGGCAAGGAGACCGATCGGGTCGCGGCCGTCGTCACCGAGCTGCGCCGCGCCGGGATCGACGCCGTCGAGGACGAGGACGGCTTCACGATCCACCCCGGGACGCCGCGGCCGACGCGCTTCGCCACGTACGAGGATCACCGGATGGCGATGAGCCTGTCGCTGCTGGGGCTGCGCGTCGACGGCATCGAGATCGAAGACCCCGGCTGCGTCAGCAAGACGTACCCGGCCTTCTTCGACGATCTCGCGACGCTGTCGAAGGGTCAAAGGCTGCTGTCGTAGCCGGGTGCATGGTGCTGATCGCTGCTCCCGCCGAGGGCCGGGCGCTCCGAGCCAGGCGCCTGGCGGCGCCAGAACGACCCGGACCACCCGGCGACGTGCGTGAGTGCGCAACCCGGCTCGCTCCGCATCGCCCGGAACGCCGACTGCCAGGTCCCCGGGATCGGGTCCTGGCAGTCGTGGTGTCCGGGTAGATCAGGCAGCAGCAGCAGCAGGAGCGAGCGCGGCAGCGCGGCGAGCCGCGAGGCGCCAGCGCAGGACGATCGTCGTGGTGAGGCCGATGCCGATCGCGGCCGGGGCCAGGGTGACCGGGTTGAGCGAGCCCGGAGCGGCGACCGCGGCGCCGATCACGGCGTAGGAGATGGCGCTCGGGATCGAGGCGAGCGTCGTGCCGAGGAGGTAGCGCTTGCGGCAGACCGACGTGGTGCCGTAGGCGTAGCCGATGAGACCGAACGGCGCCAGGGGCAGGAAGCGGACCAGCAGCACCGCGGACAGCCCGCGCCGGTTGAGCCAGCCGTCGAGGCGCTCCATGCGGCTGCCGTTCTTGGCGCCGAGCGCGCCCCGGCCGGCCCAGCGGCCCGCGTAGTAGGTGGCGACCGCGGCGATGACGGCCGCGGCGAGCGCGGTGGCCGCGCCGGTGGCCGGGCCGAGCAGGGCGCCGCAGGCCACCGTGATCGCCGTGCGGGGAACCAGCACCGACAGGAGCAGGCCACCCACGACCGCGACCACCACGGCGGCGGCCGGGCCGAGGGCGACGACGGAGTCGGCGATCGACTGGAGCGGAAGGACCGCGGCGGCGACCCCGAGGCCGGCGACGACGCCGCCGAGGACGCCGAAGCGGACGAGCCGGCGACGCCAGGTCATCGGCTCGTGCGGGAGGACCGGGGGCTGCTGGCTGACCTGAGGGTCCGCGGCGGGGGTGTCGATGCCCCGCGGGGCGATCAGGGTGTCAGTCATGCAGGCGTACCGTCCCTACTGTCGTCGGCCAGGAAAGAACTGCTGGTCAGGCGGCGCCGGCGGCGGCGAGCCGTTCACCCCGGAGCCGATCGGCCCAGGTGTCGTCGAGAGGTTGAAGACTATCCGCGCCGGTGGCCCAGCGCAGTAGCAGATCGGCTATAGCTGGGTTGCGAGCCAGTGCGGGCCCGTGCGCATACGACCCGAGGATCTTCCCGTTCCAAGCGCCCTCGGTGGCCCCGTCATTCCCGATGCCCGCCGTGACCCGTGCGAGCGGGGAGACGCCCGGGCCCAGATGGGTGCGGCCGCCGTGGTTCTCGAAGCCGGTCAGCGGGGGCAGGCCCAGCCGCGGGTCGATGTCGCCGCGCACCTCGCCGACCGCGCGGGTCTCGCCGCGGTCGGAGTTGATGTCGAGCAGGTCCAGGCCGCGGCACTGGGCGCCCTTGGCGAAGAAGGAGCCGCCGAAGAGCTGGTAGCCGGCGCAGATCGCCAGCACGGCCGCGCCCTGGTTGACGGCGCGGTGCAGGCCGCCGTCGGCGATCAGCCGCTGGGCCGCGAGGGCCTGCGGGCCGTCCTCGCCGCCGCCGATCAGATAGATGTCGGCGGTGGTGGGCATGGGCTGGTCGGAGCGGACCTCGAAGGTCTGCGCCGGGATGCCGCGCATGGCGGCCCGGCGCGCGAGGATCAGCATGTTGCCCCGGTCGCCGTAGGTCGACAGCAGGTCGGGGTAGATCCAGACGATCCGCAGCGTGCTCTCACTCATGGTGCGACCTTCGTCCTGTCGTTGCCGTGGGGCTGCTCAGTTGACACGGTCCAGCACCGCCCGGATGTCCTGGAACGCCGTGTAGTTGGCGATCACCTCGAGGCGGCCCGGCGGCACGGCCTGCAGCGCCTCCTCGAAACTACGCACGTGGCGGAAGGCCACATCGTTCACCTCGAGGCGGACGGCGAGGTCGTAGGCCCGGTCGCCGGTGATCAGCACCTGGCGCCCGCGCAGCGGCGCGAAGTCGACGTCGTAGAGCCAGGAGGTGTCGAAGCCGTCGGGGTCGCGGGCGTTGATGGACAGCAGCGTGGGGGCCTGCTCGGCCATGTCGAAGGCCTCGAGCCAGCTCGCCGGGTTCTTGGCGAGCAGCAGCCGGATGTTGCGCCCGTCGCGGTCGACCTGCGCGTAGCGGCCGGCCACGGAGGCGACGGTGGCGAGCCGCGGGACGGCCTCTATGGGCCGCACGCCGAACTCGGCCGCGACCGCCAGCGCGGTGGCCGCGTTGCCGAGGTTGACGTGGCCGGGCAGCTGCAGCTTGACCAGGTGCCAGTCGCCCTTGGGGTCCATGACGCCGTCGTCCTCGACGGTCCACTGCGGCTTGGGCCGGCGCAGCGGGCAGCCGGTGCACCACCAGTCGCCCTGCGCGCGGTTGATCGAGGCGCCGCACTCGGGGCAGACCCAGGAGTCGTCGGTCCACCGCTGGCCGGCGCTGAACCAGCTCACGTGGCCGCTGCCGGTGGCGGCCCAGACCACCATCGGGTCGTCCGCGTTGGCGACCACGACGACGTCGGGGTGCGCGGCGAGGGCCGTGCGCCACATCTGCGCCATCATCGACACCTCGCGCGCCCGGTCGAGCTGGTCGCGGGAGAGGTTGAGCAGGGCGACGACGCGCGGGGTGGTCTCGTCGATGACCTGGGCCAGATAGTGCTCGTCGACCTCGAGCACCGCGAACGGCGTCGCGCCGGCCTTGGCGAGCGCCGAGGTGTGCCCGGTGGGCATGTTGGCGCCGAAGGAGTTGGTGGCGACCGGGCCCAGCACGCCGAGCGCGGCGGCGGTGAACCGGGTGGTGGTCGTCTTGCCGTTGGTGCCGGAGACGAGCGCGATCGCCCGCCCGGACGCGAGGTTGCGCAGCAGGTCAGGATCGATCTTGAGGCCGATCCAGCCGCCGATCACCGAGCCGTCACCGCGACCCGCGGCACGGGAGATCGCTGCCGCGGTGCGCGACACGGAGGTCGCGACCTTGGCGCGCAGGGGCATTTTCGCGTCCGTCACGGCGACGAGGGTACCCGAAACGGACGTTACGTCGAGTGGCGGCGGGGGCGCCTGTGGACGGCCCGGGACCCTTGACGACGAGCGCGTTCCGCGCCTCGTCCGAACGGATGATCTCCATCGGCCGCCCGGTGCCGCGTCTGAGCCGGTAGGGATGTTTGCGATGGCATTCGCCCGACCTGAGCGCTGTCCAAGATCCACCGGGCTGCGGGTTTTTGTGTGTCGTGATTCACCCGTAACTTTAGACGGATCGTGTTTGTTCGATCTCTCACCGTGATCGCAATTGTCTCCGCTCGATAACAAACCGGACATGGTCATCTGTGCCAACCACGGACAGTCACGACCACGGGGCCGACAGTCCGGCGGGATTTCAGGTAGCAAGGTTGGGCCGGTGGGCACCCGCCCGCCGCTCGAGCCACACGGATCACGCCGAGCCCTGCCCCGGTCCGCGTGGCACGACCACGGAGCACCACGCACAACCACAAAGGCATACGGGGGCAGGGACGGGGGACCCACCATCGGTCCGCGCCCGACGACCCACGCTCCGCCACTCCGGCGGGCCGGGGGCGCCGCGGACCTCGGGGTGAAGCCGCGCAGTCAGCGGCCGGGCAAGCCTTCCCGCCCGAACCCGACAGCTAACCTCGCAGGCGTGCCGGAAGGAACCTCCTACCGTGCAGGAACGCAGTTCGAGCCGTGGCCGCCGCATGTCCGCGTCCACCGGAACCGCAGCTCTGTCCCTGGGTCTCTGCCTCTGCGCCGGCCAGTTGGTCGCGCCGTCGGCGGCCTCCGCGGCAGCACCCGTCGCCGCGACCCCCGTGGTCAAGGTGGCGGCCGCCGCGGCGGCGGTGAAGCCCAAGGTCACCACCACGGTCAGCAGCAGGTCCGTGGGCTGGGGCAAGTCCGTCAAGGTCACCGCCAAGCTGATCAACCCGAAGACCGGCAAGAAGGTCACCACCGGGTCGGTCCGCCTGCAGTCCAAGGTCAACGGCAAGTGGAAGACCTGGCAGACCAAGCGCACCACCAGCGGCACCGTCAGCTTCACCACCAAGCCGGGATCCACGGCCTGGTACCGCACGTACTACACGGGCGCCAGCGGCCTCAAGGCCTCGACCGCCCCGGCCGTGAAGATCACGATCAAGGCCAACGGCGCGAAGATCCTCGCCGAGGCCAAGAAGCACAAGGGTGCCGCGTACAAGTACGGCGCCGCGGGCCCCAAGCGCTTCGACTGCTCGGGCTTCACGAAGTACGTCTACAAGAAGGCGGCGGGCAAGTCGCTGCCGCACAGCTCGAACAGCCAGCAGAAGTACGGCAAGTCGATCGCCAAGAGCAAGAAGAAGGTCGGCGACCTGCTCGTCTTCCGCTCGGGCAGCCTCGGGTACCACTCCGCGATCTACGCCGGCGGCGGCTACATGTACGACTCGCCGAAGCCGGGTGCCAAGGTCGGCAAGCACAAGATCTGGAGCAACAACTACGTCGTCCGGCGGCTCGCCGCCTGATCACCGCGTAGGCAGTACGACAGTTCAGAAGGGCGCGACCCGATGCGGGTCGCGCCCTTCTGTCGTGCCCGGGGCACGGGCGGAGCCGGGCCTGGGCCGGGTGGGGGTGACGACGGTGAGCGCCGCTGTCCGGGCTGTGGGATGCCCCTTGCGCCGCCGCGCGTACACAAGGGCAATTTTTCCTCCACTTCGCTCCCCATCGTCCTCACGGACGCTGCGATACGCCGCTTTTGTGGGTGTTTTCCGACCCCGAAGATCGGCTTGTCGGAAACTGGACCACGCCGGGAGCGGCAAACCGCTCCACTCCGCCCCCACCCGCTCTTACCTGCGCTTTCATCCGCGAATCCGGTTCGCGGACGGCCCGGAATCGGTTGCGGGTGGAGGGAAGTGGAGTAAGGTGGAGGGCAGTGGCAGGGCCGGAGCGGACCTGCCGGCCCGAGCGAACCGGCGGACCGCGAGACCGCCACTGGGCAGGGGGGTTTGCCGATGTTCCTCGGCACGCACACCCCGCGCCTGGACGACAAGGGCCGGCTGATCCTCCCGGCGAAGTTCCGGGACGAGCTGGCGGGAGGTGTCGTGATCACCAAGGGGCAGGAGCGTTGCCTGTACGTGTTCCCGATGGCCGAGTTCCAGCGGATCGCGGGGCAGTTGCGGGACGCGCCCGTCACCAACAAGGCCGCCCGGGCCTACAGCCGGGTGTTCTTCGCCAGCGCGCACGACGAGATCCCCGACAAGCAGGGCCGCGTCACCATCCCGGCACACCTCCGGGACTATGCGGCCCTCGACCGCGAGCTCGTGGTGATCGGAGCGAGCACGCGGGTGGAGATCTGGGACAAGCAGTCCTGGGAGCAGTACCTGTCGGCGAGCGAGGACGAGTTCGCCGACATCGAGGAGGGGGTGCTGCCCGGCGGACTCTAGGGCGTGGCTACCTGCCGGCCGTTCCGACGGCCCGCACGTCGCTGCCGCCGTACTGCGAGATCTCCACCCGCTCCCGCTCCTGGCGCCTCTTCCCCGGCGCCAGGCGCGAGTGCCCAGCGGGTGCGCCCGACGGCAACGGGCACGAGCGGATGGGGATCTGGCGGTACGGAACGCGGCCGGTTGTGTGCCGGCGGGTCCAGCGGCTGGGTGGCACGTCAAAGAGAAGAGCGGGCGATGGGGGTCGACATGGGGGAGCTGCGCGGCACGCACGTGCCGGTGCTGCTCGAGCGCTGCCTGGAGCTGCTCGCCCCGGCACTGGACCGGCAGGGTGCGGTCCACGTCGACTTCACGCTGGGGCTGGGCGGGCACGCCGAGGCCGTGCTGGAGCGCCACCCGGGTGTGACGCTCGTCGGGCTCGACCGCGACACCGAGGCGCTGGCGCACTCCCGGCACCGGCTGGCCCGGTTCGAGGGACGCACGCACCTGGTGCACGCCCGCTACGACGAGCTGCCCGAGGTGCTCGAGCGGCTGGAGCTGCCGGCGTTCCACAGCGGACTGTTCGACCTGGGCGTCTCGTCGCTGCAGCTGGACGAGGCGGACCGCGGGTTCGCCTACGCCAAGGACGCGCCGCTCGACATGCGGATGGACCAGTCCCGGGGGATCACCGCGGAGGAGGTCGTCAACGGCTACGAGCCGGGCGAGCTCGTCCGGATCCTGCGGGTCTACGGCGAGGAGAAGTTCGCCACGCGGGTCGTCTCCTCGATCGTGAAGGAGCGGGCCAAGGCGCGGATCGTGTCCACCTCGGTGCTGGCGGACCTGGTGCGCGACGCGATCCCGGCCGCCGCGCGGCGTACGGGTGGCAATCCCGCGAAACGCACGTTTCAGGCGCTACGTATTGAGGTAAATGGGGAACTCGCCTCGCTCGAGTCCGCGCTGCCGTCCGCTCTGGATCTGCTGGCGCCGAAGGGGCGTCTTGCCGTCATGTCGTACCAATCTCTGGAGGACCGGATCGTCAAGCGCGCCCTCGCCGGGCGCGCCCGCAGCACCGGGCCGATCGACCTGCCGGTCGAGCTGCCCGGGACCGGTCCGAGCATGCGGCTCCTGACGAGGGGGTCGGAGCCGCCGACGGAGCAGGAAGTGGCGGAGAACCCGCGGGCGGCCTCGGTGAGGCTGCGCGCGGCGGAACGACTGGACGTGCACGACCCGGAGTCCGGGGCCGGCCGCGAGCGGCCCCGGATGACGGCACGAGGGGGACGAGGGCGGTCACGCCCGGGGGCAGGCAAGAAGGGGGAGGGACAGTGAGCGAGCGCAAGCAGGCGTCGCGGTCGGGGGGCCGGACCGCGAGCCAGGGGGACAGGGACACGAAGTACGCGCGAGGCGCGCGGAACTTCCCGACGCAGGGCGCGACCGCGCTCAAGCTCGACAGCGAGCCGCGGCGGGAGCGGACGCCCGCCGCGCCGCGGCTGCGGGTGGCACCGCCGGCGCCGATCAACGCGCCGCGGGCGCCGTTCATCGCGCTGATCGTCGCCGTCGTCATGGCCGGGGTGATCGGCATCCTGCTGATCAACACCAAGACCGCGGAGAACGCGTTCAAGCTGGACACGCTGCAGCAGCAGCAGTCCGACCTGGACGTCCGCGAGCAGGCGCTGCGCAACGAGATCGCCGCCAACCAGATGCCCGGCAGCCTCGACGCGGCCGCGAAACGGCTGGGGCTCGTCAAGGCGGAGAGCCCGGCGTTCATCACGCTGCCCGATGGCAAGATCATCGGGGTGCCGGCGCCGCCCAGCGGCGACCCGGCGGTCACGGCCCAGCGGCCCGAGACCACGGGGCGGTAACGCCGTGCCGCCACGC
>CAKUMG010000018.1 GCA_934667465.1 uncultured Actinoplanes sp.
GCCGTACACGGACCCGGACGTCGGGGCCGAGGCGGGCTTGCTGCCGTAGACGGAACCGGACGTCGGCGCGGAGCTGGGCTTGGACCCGTAAACGGCGCCCGGGGTCGGTGCGGAGGCCGGCTTGGCGCCCGCGCCGTAGACCGAGCCGGAGGTCGGCGCCGCGGCCGGCTTGCTGCTCGCCCCGTAGACGGACCCCGAGGTCGGCGCGGAGGCGGGCTTGGCGCCGGCGCCGTAGACCGAGCCGGACGTCGGGGCCGCGGCCGGCTTGCTGCCCGCGCCGTAGACCGAGCCGGACGTCGGGGCCGAAGCCGGCTTGCTGCCCGCGCCATAGACGGAACCGGACACCGGCGCGGGACTGGGTGCCTCAGGGGCCGGCTTCGCGGCCGGGGTGGTGGCAGCGGCGGCCATCGGGGGCCACAGCGCGCCCGGCCCGGGCGGCGGCGGCATGCGGTGACCCTGCTCGTTCTGCGGCCCTGAGCCCGCCGACGACCGCACAGCGGGAGACTTCTTGCCGTCGCTGTCCGGTGTCGCCTGCTGCTCGTCCATGGGTCCTCCCGATCGCCGCATGGCGGTGCGCCGACGCCATCATCCGGACGCCGGGCAACCCCATTGCCAAGCGCTGACCACTACCGTGCCACATCAGCGCTTGTGAGCGCACCCGGCGTCAACCCGCCGCTGCCTGCGTGTTCCGCCATCGGCAGCCCCTGACCAGCGATAAAAGGATCTAGCTGGATTGTTTCGCCTCGGCCGATTTCGCGGCCGAGGCGGAGGTCGACGACTCAGCCGGCTTCTCCGAGGCTGACGCGTCGGCGGAGGCCTCGGTCTTGCTCGCCTCCGGCGTCGGAGCGGTGCTCGGCTCGGTGCTGGGCTCGGTGCTCGGCGGAGTGCTCGGCGAGGTGGTCGACGGCGACGGTATGACCGGTTTCGGCGAGGTCGACGGGTCACCCGGCTTGGGCGAGGTCGTCGGCTTCGTGGGCTTGGTCGGGGGATCCGCCGGCTTGGTCGGGTTGGACGGCTTGGTCGGGTCCGAGGGCTTCGTCGGATCGGACGGCTTCGTCGGGTCGTCCGGCTTCGTCGGGTCGTTGGGCTTCGTCGGGTTGCCCGGCTTGGTCGGGTCGGCCGGCGGCTTCGTGGTCGGCTTCGGGGTCGGCGTCGTCGGTCGGACCGGGGTGTGCGTGCTCGGCGTCTCCGGGTCGGGCGCGCCGAGGAGCGGGCCCTCGACGGTGCCCTCGACCGAGCCGTAGATGCGGGTCGCCGCGAACATCCGGGTCCAGCGGACCGGCGCCAGCATGACGTCGAGGCCGGCGCGCGGTGCCTCGACCATCATGCCGTCACCCGCATACATGGCGACGTGGTGGATGCTGGTCCAGCTGCTGCCGGAGCTGAAGAAGAGCAGGTCGCCGGGGAGCAGCGAATAGCGGTCCACCGTCTTGCCGCGGGTCTGGTAGTACTGGTCGCGCGACACCCGCACGAGCGGATAGTTGCCGGCCGACGCGGACCGGTAGGCGTAGTACATGAGGCCGGAGCAGTCGAACTCGTCCGGGCCCTCCTCGGACCAGACATAGGGGTCCCCGCGCTGTGCCAGGGCGATCCGCAGGGCGGCGAGGGCGCGCGGGTCGGCGCTGCGGCCGGCGGTCGTGCCCGCGAGATATCCGGCGCCGGCCGCCGCGTCCTGGACGGCCTGTGCCGTGTCGGCCGCGGTGACGACGTCGGCGTTCTCCTGCTCCAGCCGCTGCTGGGCGGTGGTCTTGCGGTCGAGCGCCGCCCGGCGGGTGGTCTGGTCGGCGGTGAGCTGCGCGAGCTTGGCCGTGAGCGCCTGCTGCTCGGCCACCGCGGCCTGGTGTGCGGCCTGGGCGAGAGTCAGGTGCCGCCCCGACGACTCCCGGTCGGCGGCGTCGCCGCGCTGGATCCGGGCGAGCGCGTCGAGGTCCTGCAGTCCGGAGCCGAGCGAACCGGGCGGCAGCGCGGCGGCGTCCTGCACGGACGCCTTGGCGGCCTCGGCGGCCTCCTGCTCGGCGACGGTCACCGCGGCCTGGGAGTCCGTGACCTTCTGGTTGGCGGTCGCGAGCTGCGTCTGGGTGAGGGAGAGGTCCTCCTGGAGCTTCGCCACCTCCTCGCCGAGCGTCGCCAGCTCGGTGCGGCCCGCCTCGATCTGCCGCATCACCGGGTCGGTCGTGACCGGCGGCGTGATCGGGTTGGCGGTCGTCGCGACGGTGCCGGGCGGTGTGGTCGTGCCAGGGGCGGTGGTGCCGGCTGTGGTGGTGCCCGGCGGGGTGGTGCCCGGCGGCGTGGCGCCCACGGGAGTGGTGCCTGCGGGAGTGGTGCCCGCCGGGGTGGTGCCTGCCGCCGGGGTGGTGCCCGCGGGCTTCTGGCCGGGGAGGGTGACGGCGCCGCTGCCCGGGACGAACGGGCGGGAGCCGGTGTCCGGGACGGTGGCGGGGATGCCGACCGGCGCCACCGGCTCGGCGAGGGCCGGCACCGGGTTGAACAGCACGGCGATGGCGGCGACGGCGGAGGCGGACAGAGCGATCGGCCGCCACCAGGGGCGACTGCGCAGTGCCGTGCCGGACCGGTGCCGCTTCTTCATCGTTGCGCGCTCCCCGTCAGGTCCGGGCCGGGGTGTCCGGCCACATAGAAAGGTCTTACCCCAATACCTGTACCGGTGTCGATTGATGGCGGTTGAAAGGACCCTGTGAATCATGGAGCGGCCCTGTGACCTGCGCCGCTCCGCCGCCGGCCCCATGGCTCATGACCTGCGACGGCGTCCCGCGCGGGCGGCCCGGCGCCCCCGAGTGATCTACGCCGCGTTGCCCGTCCGGGCACAAGATGTTCACGGGGCGGTGCCCGGGAGGACCCGTTACCCGGGGTGACCTGTGCCGCCCGCACCCGCCGGGACGGAAGGTGCGCCCGGTCCAGGACGTACGCTCGGTTCGCGGACGCGGGCGGACGCACGTGCGCAGGGCGGAAGGGGCTCGGATGGACGCCGGAGTGAAGCGTGAGCTGGAGGCCAAGGTCGATGCCGGTGAGCGGCTGACGCACGAGGACGGCGTCGCCCTCTTCGCGACCGATGACCTCGCCTGGCTCGGGCGGCTGGCGCACCACAAGCGCACCGCGCTCCACGGCGACCGGGCGATGTTCGCCGTCTCCCCGCAGCCGGACGCCCCGGACGCCTGCCCGGCCGGCGACGACAGCCGATGGGCGGAGTGGTCCGGAGACCAGCGGTCGGCGCATGCCGAGGGCGCCAGGACCAGGGCCACCATGCTGTACGGGCAGGGTGAGGAGCCACAGCAGCGGGTCGGCCACCTGCTGCGCCTGCGCGAGCTGCAGGACGAGACCGGTGGCTTCGCCGCGTTCGTCCCGCTGCGCCACCAGCACGACCCCGACGCCGAGCCCGCCGGCGGTGCCCGCGCGGTGTCGCCCGCCGAGTCGCTCAAGACCTTCGCCGTCTCCCGGCTGCTGTTCGACAACGTGCCCCACGTCGAGTGCCACTGGGCGGTGTTCAGCCCGGCGCTGGCACAGTTCTCGCTCAACTTCGGCGCCGACGCGCTGGACGGCCCGGTGACCCCCGACGCGGGTGCGGAGGGCGCACCGGCCGCCCTGCAGCTCGACGACCTGCTCGAGCTCATCCGGGACGCGGGTTTCCGGCCGGTCGAGCGCGACTCCTCCTATGCGATCGTGCGCGAGCACGACGGGCCGGTCCCGCTCGCCGAGCGCCGCAGCGAACCGCAGCAGGTGTGGGCCTGACCAGCCGCGCCGGTCACGGCGTACCCTGTGCTTGTCATGACCGGGACTGAGAGTGCGCGCCGCCCGCGCCGCGATGCCGACGGGCGGCTGGCGACCGTCCAGGACCTCCTCGGGGTGGCCCTGGCCGGGCTGGTCTCGGGGCTCGTCATCCTGCTGTTGTTCGAGGGCGTCATGTCGCTGGTGCGCGCCTCGGAGTTCGGTGACGCCAGCGGCTGGATCGCCGTCGTGCTCCCTGTGTGGATCTTCACCGAGGAGTTCCGGGCGGCGGGCTATGGCGCCTATCGGATCGTGGTCGCCGGCCTCGCCGCCGGGTTCGGGGTCGCCGTCGGCATGACACTCGCCGGTTTCGTCGCCCCGGTCTTCCCCGCCCTGGTCAGCGGGGCGGTGGGCGCGCTCGGCCTGACCGTCGTCTACTGCCTGATCTGGTTCTACGGTCTCCGCTGGCTCAGCCACCGGGTTGACTGACAGGAGTTCAAGCTCATGAATCCCGCCGTCAAATACACGCTCGGCCGCCTGGGGCTGTTCGTCGTGGTGTTCGCGATGCTGCTGCCGGTGCCGCTGAACATCCTGGTCAAAATCATGATCGCGCTGATCGCCTCCGCGGCGTTCTCCTACTTCCTGCTGGCCAGGTGGCGCGAGGAGATGGCCGAGCAGCTGGGCTCGGTCGCGGAGCGCCGGTCCGCCGAGAAGGAGCGGCTGCGCGCCGCCCTCGCCGGTGACGAGGCCGCCGCGGCCGCGGGCGACCGGGCCGCCGTGAGCAAGGGCGGGGACCTCAAGGCGGAGTGATCCGTCCGGCCATCACGCCGGAGTGAGGGTCAGTTTGGCATGCCGGTCGGCACGCCAAACGCATTGCCAACAATCGATGTCCGGTGATGGGCTGACGGGGCACGGACCCCTCTGCAACCCCCCGGAGGTCGTTCATGAGACGACGCGTCACCGGTCTGGTCGCGGCCGCTACCACAGGCCTCGCCCTGATCGCCGCATCCACCACCGCGGCGCCGCCCGCGACGGCGGAGCCGAGCACGGACACCCCTGCCGCGTACGAGATCCATGACGTGCGCACCCTCGCCCAGCGCAACCTGATCGCAGGCACCGGCGCCTCGATCGACGCCGTCGAGCACGCCGTGGTCGAGGTGACCGCGACGGATCGCGAGGCCAGGTCGCTGCGCTCGCTCGGCTTCACCGTCCGCAAGGTCGAGGAGCAGCCGTCCACGCTGGACTTCCCGTCCCGCGACGCCGCCTACCACAACTACGCCGAGATGATCGCCGAGGTGAACGCCGCGGTCGCGCAGTACCCGGCGATCGCCTCCAAGCGGGTGCTCGGCAAGACGTACGAGGGCCGCGACATCGTCGCGATCAAGATCTCCGACAACGTCGGGACGGACGAGAGCGAACCCGAGGTCCTGTACGACGCGAATCACCACGCCCGCGAGCACCTCACGGTGGAGATGGCCCTCTACCTGCTGCGCCTCTACACGGCGAGCTACGCGAGCGACAGCCGGGTCAAGAACGTCGTGGACACGCGCGAGATCTGGATCATCCCGTCGGTCAACCCGGATGGCGCGGAGTACGACATCGCCACCGGCAGCTACCGGTCGTGGCGCAAGAACCGGCAGCCCAACAGCGGTTCCTCCTATGTCGGCACCGACCTGAACCGCAACTACGGCTACCGCTGGGGCTGCTGCGGCGGCTCGTCCGGCACCACCTCCTCGGAGACCTACCGGGGCACCGCGGCGTTCTCCGCGCCCGAGAGCCGGGTCGTCCGTGACTTCGTCCTGAGCCGGGTGGTCGGCGGCGTCCAGCAGATCAAGGCCGCCATGGACTTCCACACCTACTCCGAGCTGGTGCTCTGGCCCTTCGGCCACACCACGGCGAACACCACCACCGGCATGACGGCGGACCAGTACAACACCTTCTCGACGCTGGGCCGGCAGATGGCGGCGACCAACAACTACACACCGCAGCAGTCCAGCGATCTCTACGTCACCGATGGTGACCTGCTGGACTATCTCTGGGGCACGCACAAGATCTTCGCGTTCACCTTCGAGATGTACCCGACCAGCTCCTCGGCGGGCGGTTTCTATCCGCCGGGCAGCGTGATCACCCGCGAGACCACCCGCAACCGTACGGCGGCGCTCATGCTCGCCGAGGCCGCGGACTGCCCGTACCGGGTCATCGGCAAGGAGGCCACCTACTGCTGACCCGGTCCGCGAGCCGTGGCTGCTTGAGAAGACATGGCAGCCACGGCATCGCGGTCTCAGCCGTTGCCGGCGAGGACGGCGAAGATGCCGCCCTGCGGATCCTCGATCACCGCGTAGCGGCCGATGGGCAGGGTCGTCGGCGGGTGGATGACGCGGCCGCCGAGGAACCGGGCGTGCCCCGCGGCGTCGTCGCAGTCCTCGACGGCGAAGTAGATCATCCAGTGTGGCGCGAGATCGCGCGGCCAGCTGTCGTCCATGGGCAGCATGCCGGCGATGGTCTCGCCGTGGTGCTCCCAGACGACGTACGGCAGATCGCCCATCGCGCTCTCCCGGGCGACCCAGCCGAAGACGGCCCCGTAGAACGCGGCCGAGCCCTCGACATCCCGGGTGACCAGCTCGTTCCAGGTCAGCGCGCCGGGGAGGTCGAAGACGTCGGCGCCCTTCATGGTGCCCGGCTGCCAGACGCTGAACGGCGCGCCGGCGGGGTCGAGGAACGCGGCCATCCGGCCCTGGTACATCACGTCGAACGGCGGGACCAGCACCTTGCCCCCGGCGGCCGCCACCCGGTCGGTCACGGCGTCGGCGTCGTCGGTGGCGATGTAGGTGCTCCAGGCCGTCGGCTGGCCCATGCCCACGAGCGGGCCCGCTCCCGCGGTGGCCCGGCCGCCGATGCGGTAGGTGGTGTAGCCGCCCAGCTCGTGCCCGGAGACATCCGCCTCCCAGCCGAACAGCCCGGAGTAGAACCGGGTCGCGTCGCGCAGGTCGGCGGTGCTCAGATCGACCCAGTTCGGCACGCCGGGCATGGGGTGGGTCATGCCGTCACTCCTTGTCCGTGCCGGCCGATGCGGCTGTCCGGCGACGCACCGATATTGACACCGCCGCGCCACCGCCGGGCCCTCCGAGTCGGAAGTTGAACTGAAACGCCGGTCCGGAAGGTCCGAGGGGGCAATGCGGCGTCGGGTGCACGGTGCGGCGGTGGCGGAGGTCGAGCCCGCGAATTGCGGCTATCTGCGACTCAAGGGCGGTCCTGAAGCGGCTCGGGCAGGGGCGCGGCGTGCACCACGGACAGCCGGGAGACCGCGCGGGTCAGCACCACGTACAGCCGGTGCAGGCCCCGCGGCTCGGCGGCGACGATCTCGGCGGGCTCGATCACGACGACGTGGTCGTACTCCAGGCCCTTGACGATGGTGGCCGGCACGACCGTGACGCGGGCCGCCGAGTCGACGTCGTCGGGGGTCGCGGTCTCCAGTCCGGCGGAGGTGAGGTGCGCGCGCAGCCGGTCCACCGCGCCGTCCGCCGCGATGACGCCGACCGAGCCCTCGTGCGCCAGCGCCGCGGTCACCTCCACCAGCATCGCGGCGTCCAGCTCCGCGGGGTCCGGCACGCCGACCACCGCCAGGTCACCGTCGCGGCGCAGCGACACCGCCTCCGGGACGTCCACATCGAGCGCGGGCAGCAGCTTGTTGGCGAGCGCGAGCACGGTCGCCGGCACCCGGAACCCCACGGTCAGCGGCACCACGGCCGCGCCGGGCTTGCCGAGGTGGGCCAGCGTGTCCTGCCAGCGGGCCGCGGCCCACGGGGCGGTGCCCTGCGCCAGGTCGCCGAGGAGCGTCACCGAGCCGTGCTCGCAGCGCCGTGCGAGGGCCCGGGCCTGCATGGGGGAGAGGTCCTGGGCCTCGTCCACGACGACGTGACCGAAGCTGGTCCCGCGGTCCAGGAGCCCGGCGGCCTCGTCGAGGAGCAGCAGGTCGGCGGCGCTGAACCGGGCCGACCGGGGCGTCTTGGGCGCCTTGGGCCACAGCAGCGTCGCCTGCTCCTCGGGCGTGAGGAGGCCGTCGGCGGCGAGCAGCTCCGGGTCGGTGAGCACCGCCACGACCAGCGACTCCGGGGTCATCGCCGGCCAGGCGGCGTCCAGGAAGTCCCGTACCGGCGCGATCTTCGCCATCTTGCGCAGCCAGGGCTCGCCCGGCGAGTTGCCCGTGCGGTATTCCGACTGGCGTTGCAGCAGCGCGACCACCCGCGCCCGGACCCGCTCCCGGCCCACGTCGTAGGGCAGCCCCTCGCGCCGGGCCTCGTCGACGATCCGGCGCAGCGGCTCGGCGTCGATCCGCCACCGGTACGAGCCGTCGGACACCATGATCGGTTCGGCGGGCTTCGTCAGCCGCGCCCAGAGGGCCCGCTGCAGCACCTCGGCCATCCGCGGGTCGTGCTTGAGCAGCACGGCCGCGTCGCTGTCGGTGCGCTTCACCGGCACCCGGGCGATGAGGCCCTCGACCGTCGACTGCCGCGCCTCGATCTCGCCGAGGGCCGGCAGCACCGCAGCGATGTAGGAGAGGAACGCGGTGTTGGGCCCGATCACGAGCACGCCGGACCGGCGCAGGCGCTCGCGGTGCGCGTAGAGGAGATAGGCGGCCCGGTGCAGGCCCACCGCGGTCTTCCCGGTGCCCGGCGCGCCCTGCACGCAGATAGAGTCCTCCAGCTCGGCGCGGACCAGCTCGTCCTGCTCCGGCTGGATGGTGGCGACGATGTCGCGCATCGGCCCGACGCGGGGCCGCTCGATCTCGGCGGTCAGGATGCGGCTGCCGGTGCCCAGCTCCTCGCCGCGGTCCAGGTGCTCGTCCTCGAAGCTGGTCAGCTCGCCCTTGACGAAGCCGAACCGGCGCCGCGTGGTCACGCCGCGCGGCTCGCGCACGCTGGCCTGGTAGAACGACTCGGACAGCGGTGCGCGCCAGTCGAGGACCAGCGGTTCCCCGGCGTCGTCGGTCACGTGCCGGCGCCCGATGTGGTACGCCGCCTCGGCCACGTCGAGCTTGCCGAAGAACAGCGGCGTACCGGGGTCGTCGGCCAGCTCGGCGACCCGCCGGGACAGCGCGCGCCCGAGCGTCTCGGCGGCGAACGCGTCCCCGGCCGTGTCGGCGGAGGAGCTGTAGAGCGCCTCGGCCCGGCCCTTCATGCGCTGCAGCGCGGCGCGGGACTCGGTCAGGTGGTGGCGTTCGGCGGCCAGGTCGTCGTCGAGGCCGGAATGGGCAGGCAGCGTCATCCGAGGAACCTTTCGGCGTCGGTGGGAGGTTCGGCTGACCTGGGCCGCCCGGCGCTCCGGCAGAGGCTGCGGTGTCGGCAGTGCCCGTGAAGACGCGCGCGATCCCCGCGCGCGAACGGTCCACCCTACGCGCGCGGCGGACCACCGGCGACCGAATTACCGCCGGAGGCCCGACGTGAGATTGCTCCCTCCGGCCCGGTCGCGGCGCCCGGACGGCAACCCGCCGGGGATAGCGTCGGACCATGAGCGACGTCGAAGTCCAGCGCCCCCGGGTCGGGCACATCCAGTTCCTCAACTGCCTCCCGATCTACTGGGGCCTGATGCGCTCCGGCGCGCTGCTCGACGTCGACCTGCACAAGGACACCCCGGAGCGGCTGAGCGCCGCCCTGGTCGCCGGCGATCTCGACATCGGCCCGATCACCCTCGTCGAATACCTGCGGCACGCCGACGAGCTGCTCCTGCTGCCGAACCTCGCGGTGGGCGCCGCCGACCGGGTGCTGTCGGTCAACATCGTCTCGACGCGGCCGCTCAAGGAGCTCGACGGCCGCCCGGTGGCCCTCGGTTCGACGTCGCGGACCGGCGTGCTGCTGGCGCAGATGCTGTTGACCGAGCGCCACGGCGTCGACCCGGAATACTTCCGCTGCCCGCCGGAGCTCAACCAGATGCTGCTCGAGGCCGACGCCGCCGTGCTCATCGGCGACCCGGCGCTGCGCGCGCTCTACGAGGCTCCGCAGCTCGGCCTGGAGGTCACCGACCTGGCCGAGGCGTGGCGCGAGTGGACCGGGCTGCCCATGGTCTTCGCGGTCTGGGCGGTCCGCAAGGACTTCGCGGCGGCGCAGCCCGGGATGGTCAAGGATGTGCACGAGGCGTTCCAGCGCTCCCGCGATCTGTGCCTGGAGGAGCTGGACACCGTCGCCGAGTCCGCCGCGCGCTGGGAGCCCTTCGACGCGGAGACGCTCGCCACCTATTTCCGGCTGCTCGACTTCTCGCTGGGCGAGCGGCAGATCGCCGGCCTGCGCGAGTTCGCCCGCCGGGCGGCGCTGCGTGGTGAGGTGCCGCAGCTGCCGGAGGGTGGCCCGTTCTTCGCCCAGGTCTGACCGTACGCAGCGCGGCCGCGCCCCGACTGGATCATGGCCGATCGGGGGAGGCGTCGATACGGTCCCGTCCCTTACTGTTCGCCGACCTCTCCCCGTCGTCGAAGAACGGTGACCATGCGTCTGCGCACCCTGATGGGCCGGATCGGCCTGCCCGTCGTCCTCGTCTCGCTGGCCACCGCCGGCGCCGGTCTGCCGTCCTCCGCCGATCCGGGTGACGATCCCGACTTCCCCGACTTCCCGGACTACCCGATGGTGGAGCTGGTCGTCCCGGACCGGGTCGTCGCCATCGACGGCAGGTCCAAGACGATCGACTTCGACGTCGAGAACTTCGGCGACGAGACCGCCTCCGGCCTGGTTCTCACGTTCGGCAACGCCGCCCGCCCGATGCCCGCGAGCGTCGGCCTCACGCCGCCCGCGGGCTGCACGGTCGCCGGCTGCGAGCTGGGTGACCTGAAGGCCGGCCAGCGCAAGACGCTCAGCGTCACGTTCAAGCCGACCACCGATCTGCCCACCTTCGGGGCGACGTTCGAGCTCGGGCTGCGCGACGCGACCAGGACCTGGGAGCACGGCGCCGAGCTCACCGTCGCCCGGACCGGCTCGGGCGTCGACCTCGAGCTGGCGGCGATCGAGAACCTCGAGCTGGACCCGGGCGGGTCCGCCGGTGTGCCGATCGCGTTCACGAACAGCGGCAACAAGGCGCCCGCGGGCTACGGCCTCGTGCTGATCGGCGACCCGTTCATCGACTTCCCGATGAACTACAGCAACTGCTTCCCGATCGACGAGGAGGCGGAGGAAGACTCCGTCTACAGCAGCGGCGTCGCCTGCGCCTTCGCCGAGCCGATCGAGCCCGGTGAGACGGTCACTCTGGCGGGGAAGACGCCGGTGAAGGTGCATGTCGCCGCCGAGGCCCCCGGGCCGGACGACTACTTCGCGGGCGCCTATGTCGTCGGCCTCACCGAGAAGGACCTGGCTGAGTTGCCGGCCGGGGTGAAGGACGCCGGGGCCGCCTCGGCGCTGAAGGTGAAGCCGGTCGAGGCCCGCGCCACGATCCAGGGCCTCGACATCGACCCCACGGAACTGAACGAGTGGGACAACGGCCGCACGTTCACCGTCGCCGTGTCCCGCAACCCGGCGGACGTCGTCGCCCTGGGCGGCACCTTCGAGGGTGCGGCGGGCGACTCCCGTACGGTCGAGATCGGTCTCCGCAACGACGGCCCGGCGGCGACCCGCTCGCCGTTCCAGGGCTGGCTGCAGCTCGCCGAGATCACCATGCCGACCGGCGTCGAGGTGACGAAGGTCGACCCCGCGTGCGTCGCCGTCGAGGGCCGCTCGTACCTCTGCCTGCAGATGGAGAGCCTGCGCAAGGGTGAGAAGGCCGTCTTCTCGTTCACCGGCACGATCGAGTCGGCCGGCAAGCCGGGCTCGATCAAGGTGGACAACGGCGACCACGACCCGCGCAAGGGCAACGACAAGGCCGCCATCGCTGTCAAGCTCTCGACCGCGGGCAGCGGCGCCGGCGCGGGTGCCGACGACGATGACCCGAGCCTGCCGGTGACGGGAGCCCCCGCCGGCCTGATCGCCGCCGGTGGCGCGGTCCTGCTGGCCGGTGGCGTCGTATCCCTGGCCTACGCCCGGCGCCGTCGCATCGTCACCGTCGTCGACTAGGGAAACACACGCGAAAGGGCCGGGTCTCGCGTGGAGACCCGGCCCTTTCGCGTTGCTGTCAGTGCTCGGAGGGCGCGGTCTCCGTCGCGTCCACGTCGGAGGCCTGCGCCTGACGCGGGATCGCGGGGGCGTCCTTGCGGCCGGCCGGGGCGGGACGCATGCCGCGCAGGGTCAGCAGGCTGGCGAACAGGCCGGAGAAGATGCCGATGACGCCCAGCGCGATGGCCGTGGCCGACGGCAGCACCAGGCGGATCGTCCCGCGCGGGTCGAGCGCGCCGAAGTCCTGCTCACCCCAGCTGGTCAGCGCGGCGACGGTGCCCGCCAGGCCGAGCACGACGAGGGAGAGACCGATCATGATGCAACGCTCGAACGTGAGCCACCGGGCCCACGCGTCGGGCTTGTCGTGGCGGACGAGCCCCTCGAACCTGCCGTAGATCTCGGCGAAGCCGCCGAAGAGCGTGAGCTGCGCGCCGACCAGGACCGCGATGCACGCGTAGACCAGGGCGTTGATGTCGAATTCGACCCCGCCGAGGCTGCGCGGCCCCGCCGCGAGGAAGCCCGTGCCCGCCACGCCGAGCAGCATGAGGAGAAAGCCCGGCCAGACCAGGGTCCGGCGCGGCGCGAAGACCAGCAGGAAGCGCAGGTGGCGCCAGCCGTCCCGCCAGGTGCGCAGGTGCGGCGGGCGGCTGCGGCCGTCGGGCTGCAGCGTGGTCGGCACCTCGGTCATGTCGTAGCCGCTGAGCGAGGCGCGCACGACCAGCTCGGAGGCGAACTCCATGCCCGGCATGCGCAGGTCGAGCTCGCGGATGCGGTCGCGGTTGAAGCCGCGGATGCCGCAGTGGAAGTCGCCGACACCCTTGAGGCGGAAGAGCGCCCGGCCCAGCCAGGAGAGCACCGGGTTGCCCAGGTAGCGGTGCAGGAAGGGCATGGCGCCCGGGGCGATGCCGCCCTTGAAGCGGTTGCCCATGACGACGTCGTGGCCCTCGCGCAGCTTCTCGATGAAGGGGCCGAGGTTGGACAGGTCGTACGAGTCGTCCGCGTCGGCCATGATCACATAGCGTCCGCGGGCGTGGTTGATGCCGTTGATCAGCGCGCTGCCGTAGCCGCGCTGGGGGGCGTGCACCACCCGGGCCCCGGCCGACACGGCGATCTCCTGGGAGCCGTCGGTCGAGCCGTTGTCGCTGACCAGCACTTCACCGTCCACACCCAACTCCCGCAGGGAGTCGAGCGCCTTGCGCACGCATACTTCCAGGGTCTCCGCCTCGTTCAGGCACGGAAGGAGAACGGTTACCTCGAGTTCATGAGCCATGATCGGCGGTAGCTTCCTCGGTCGTCGGAGAGGTGGGTGGGGGTGCGGGAGACACCGGCTCGGGCGCGGGAGCGCCGGCCGGAACGGGTTTCGGCTGCCGGGCCGCGTCGCTGATGCGCTTCACGGCGAGGGCGATGCCGACCGGGACGAACAGCACGGCGGGCGAACTGTATCGATAATCGAAGATGCTCGTCCCGACCGAGACGACGATGAGACCGAAGCCGGTGCCCACCAGCAGCAACGAGTCGGCGGCGTCGCGCCAGGGCACCCGGCGCGGCCGGAACGCGGCGGCGGTGAGGGCCAGCAGAACCCCGACAGCGTAGAGCGGGCCCGGGGTGGTCGCCACCCGTCCGTACGCCCGCAGTTCTTCGCCCAGCGGATTCGGGACCGGAATGGTCTGTGCGGGCCACGTCATCGGCGACGGCGTCGGCAGGAAATAGGGTGCGTTGCAGTCCGCGCCGGGCATGGCCGGCGGGATCCACCTGTCCATCAGGCACTGGTTCCGCGTGCTGAGCGGCGCTTTCAGCCGCAGGTGCCAGCCGGTTTCCTCGAGCACCATTCCGGCGAAGTCCAGCGGCTGCTGCTTGATCACCGTCATGGCGAACTCGTTGAAGAACTCGTCGTGCTCGACGCCCGGATAGAGCTTGCGGGCCGGGCTGTCCGGGCTCCAGAGGAAGTTGTCGGGGCGCTCGCGCCATGAGGCGGGGATGTCGGCCGGGCAGAGCGTCCGCTGCTTCTCGGTGAGGTCGAGCGTGGCGCAGTCCGCGACGGTCATGACCCGCGCGTAGAGGAACCGGCCCTGATATTGGCCCATCGCATAGACCTGGTAGGTCTGGTGGTACCAGACCATGTAGCCGCCGAGAATCAACCCGGCGGGGACGAGGAACGCGAGGATCCGGGCCCAGCCCGCGCGCCGGACGATCAGATACAGCAGCACCAGCGCCAGGATGGGCAGGCCCACGGAGCGGCTGATCGCCGCGAACCCGAGCAGAAGGCCCGCGAACGCCGCGGCCACGGCGCCGATCTTCTCGCGCCACGCGAGCAGGAAGATCCCGGCGGCGGTGAACGCGACGTAGGTCGTCTCGGCCAGCACGAAGTGCTCGAGGGTGAGCGCCCGCGCGTCGAGCGCGATGGGCACCACCGCGAGGGCCGCCAGCCAGCGCCAGGCCCCGCGGCGGACCAGGAACGCATAGGCCCCGAGGACCATCAGCAGCCCGACGACGTGCTGCGCGACCGCGACCCGCTCGAGCGGGCCGGGCACGAACGGCTTCAGCAGGATCGAGTAGCCGAAGGGGCGGATCTCGTACGGGACGTTGGTGAACGCGCCGCGGACGTACGAGGTGCTGTCCGAGAAGTGCAGGGCGTGCGGATATGCCCTGATCATCAGCACGCGCAGCGTGAGGCCGGCCGCGAGCACGAGGAGTAACAGGGCATGCCGCCAGAGGAAGCGGAGAATACGTCCCGCGATTCCGCCGGCCCGGCTTTCGGGGGTGGCGACTTCAGCACCGCTAGTGCTGGAAAGCGACGTCACAGTTAATCCACAGTAGCTAGACAGGAAAGACTCGACTCACTATGCCAGTACAAGTCCACCCGTCAGGGTCCCCCGGAAAGACGAGGAGAGGTGACAACTTGGCAACAGAGAGTGGTGACTCTCACAAGAACTCACCGTTTCAGGTGCAACGTTCTCGAGTTCCCACTGTGGGTAGTGAAAACATTGCATCGAGTCGATCTCTCGACTCGATGCAATGCCGTTCTCAGGCGGACAGAATCTCGTCCAATGCGGCCACATCCGGTACGCCGAGCTGCCACGCGCCGGCGGCCGCGTTCGCGCGCACCTGCTCCGGCGTGGTCGCGCCCGCGATCACGCCGGTGACCGCCGGGCGGGCGGCCAGGCCCGCGATCGCGACGTCGAGCAGCGAGTGGCCGCGCTCCTCGCCGAACGCGGTGAGCGCCTCGATGGTGTCCCAGTCCGCGCCGTCGAGCCACCGCTGGTAGCGCTCGAGCGACAGCCGCGTGCCCTCGGCCGGCTGCTGTCCGCGCCGGTACTTGCCACTGAGCAGCCCGCTGTCGAGCGGGAAGAACGGCAGCATCCCGAGGCCGAAGCGCTCGCAGGCCGGAATGATCTCGGTCTCCACCTCGCGGTGCAGCAGGCTGTACTGGTTCTGCGCGCTGATGAACGGCGTGCGGCCGGCCGCGCGGGCGGTCCAGTCGGCGTCGGCGATCTGCCAGCCCGAGAAGTTGGAGTTGCCCAGGTAACGCACCTTGCCCGCGCGGACCAGGTCGTCGAGGGCGGAGAGCGTCTCGTCGATCGGGGTGTTCTCGTCCGGCTGGTGCAGCTGGTAGAGGTCGATGTAGTCGGTGCCGAGCCGGCGCAGCGACGCCTCCACGGCGCGGGTCACGTACCAGCGCGAACCGCGGGCGCCCCGGTCGTCGCCGTTCATGCCCTCCATGTCCATGCCGAACTTGGTGGCCAGCACGACCTGGTCGCGGCGGCCCTTCAGGGCAGCGCCCAGCAGCTCCTCGGAGCCGCCGTGCGGCGTGCCGTAGATGTCGGCGGTGTCGAACAGGGTGATCCCCGCGTCGATCGCGGCGTCCACGACGGCCCGGGTCCCGTCCCCGTCGAGCTTGCGGCCGAAGTTGTTGCAGCCGATCCCGACGACGGACACGACCAGCCCGGAGTCGCCGAGGCGGCGGTAGCTCATCTCACTCATGATCCGACCCTATGCCGGTGCCGGGGGCTCGGCCCCCGGCACCGCGTCGAAGGGTCAGCTCTTGTGCCACTTCTGGTTGGTGGTGCCGGCGCAGTCCCAGAGCTGGAGCCGGGCGCCGTCGTTCCCGTTCCAGTCGGCGATGTCCACGCACTTGTTCGCGGACACGTTGACCAGGTCGCCGGCGCCCGAGAGGGTGAACCGCTGGACCGGGTTGCCGTTGCAGGTGACCAGCTGGATCGGGGTGCCGTTGGTCAGCGCCCCGCCCGCCGGGTCCATGCACTTGCCGACGCCGCGCACGGTGCCGTCGCCCTCGAAGCTCCACTTCTGGGCGGCGCTGTTGTTGCAGGTCCACATCTGCAGCCGGGCCCCGTCGACCGAGCTGCCGTTCGGGACGTCGATGCACTTGCCGTTCCAGTCGCTGACCAGGCCGTTGCCTCCGGTCGCCGGCGGGGGCGTGGTGCCACCGCCCGCCCCGAACGGGGTCAGCACCAGGCCGGCCGAGCGCGGGTCCCCGTCGTGCACCAGCGACTCGAACGCCCCGACGTCGTCGAACGCGAACGCGTACGCCTTGCCGTCGACCATGTTCTGGTGCACGAACTTCGCGTAGTAGTTCGTCGGGTTGTTCTGGTAGAACTGCGCGGCGTTCGTGCTGGGCTGCGTGTCGATCGTGCCCAGCGTCCCGCGGTTCAGCGCGGCGCACAGCGTGCGCGAGATCGGGCCCACCACCTGGTCGTTCGGCGCGGGCAGGTCGCCGTCGCAGCCCCAGACCGAGGCGGACGACGGCTTGTTGAAGCGCGCGACCTGCTGACCGGCTGAGTTGGTGAAGGTCATGACATTTCCGGATGTACGGCCGAAGTAGCGCACGTTCGGCTGGTCCCCGAACGGCACGACAGTCAAAGTCTTCGTCGTGTACGCGTTCCACGCCGACGTGATGTACGAGTCCAGGTACGTCGAGCTCAACAGCCCCGACCCGGCCGCCTTGCCCGGGGCCAGCACGCGCAGCACGGTGCCGTCGGCGCGGGTGACCACCGTGTTCGCCCAGCCCGGCTGCGCCTTGATCGCGTTAATCACGTTGTTGCGCCCGTTGTTGACCGGGTCGCCGGTGCGCTTCGTGGCGCCGCTCGCCCCGGTGACCGTCACCGCGTGCGGCACGGCGAACATGTCCACCTGCGAGCTGTTCAGCCACAGACCGGCGTCGTTGTACGTGAACTCGCTCCAGTCGAACAGGATGTTGTAGTTGGCGTCGCCGCTCGCCCAGGGAGCCGGCTGGACCAGGCCGTCGGGGGTGAGGAAGAACTTGAGCTTCTCACCGAGCGAGAAGTAGACGCGCCCGGAGAAGCCGCGGGGGAACCGGACCGTGGTCGTGCCGCCGTTGCCGGGGCCGGCGATGGCCACGTCGGGGGCGGCCGACGGGGGCAGCGAGCCCGCGGGCCACGGGCTGAAGGTGCCGGCCTGGTTCACGTAGCCGAGCCGGCCGGTGGCGAGGTTGACGCCGATGACATAGACGTGGACCGCCTCGCCGCGGCCGCTGTTGTTGGTGATGGTGACGGGCAGCAGGGCCGGGCCCACGGCCTGGGCCGGTGTCGCGGACACCAGGCCGATCGGCAGCGCCACCGCGAGCGCGGTGAGCGCCTGCGCCAGCTTTCTTCTGATCCGCACAACGACTCCTCGGGGACGAACGGGGGAGCTCGGAAGGAGAAGGTGATGCCTCGCGGCGGGGATACCGGAGGCGTGACGAACATCGTGCGACGGCGCATCCCCGTCGCTGGTGAGGGCGAATGGAGAGCGCTCTCACAGCATCGGCGGCATGAACACGCTGTGTCAATAGACAACAACCTATGCGATTGACCGTACGGCCGCAGGGTGCGTCAGCCGGCGGCGAGGTCGCGATAAGCGGGCCGGAGGATGTCGGCCAGGGGGATGGCCCGGACCCGCACCGGGGGCGCGTCGAGGACCCGCAGCAGCAACTCAGGCGGCGCCGTGGTGCGGGCCGGGCGGTCACGCAGCCGGCTCAGCGAGATGCCCGGGGTGTAGTAGTCGGCGAGCCGCTCCTCGAGGGGCACGTCGTCGACCGCGAGGGGGTCGGGCGCCTCCTCCGGGTCGGGCAGGCCGCGCAGCGCGGTGAGGATCGCCTCCCGGTCGCGGCCGCGCCAGGCGAGGACCAGGAACGGGTCGGCGTCGAACGCCTCGGCCAGGACATAGAGCACCGCCGAGGCGTGCTTGCACGGGACGCCCCAGTCGGGACAGCTGCACCGCATGTCCACCATGGACGGGAAGAGCGGCAGCTCGAGCCCGTCGAAGAGGTCGACGATCTCGTGCGGCATGTCGCCCGCGAGCAGGGCCGCGCGATAGAGCGCCTGCGAGCCCAGCTCCTCCAGAATCCGGGTCCACTGTGCCTCGTCGTAGGCGGGGATCCCCAGCGTCACCTCGTAGGGGTCCGGCCGGGAACCCTGCACCTGGCCGACCACGCTGCCGGGGGTCAGGTCGAAGCCGATGACCTGCCCCTTGCGGGCATAGGTGCGCCCGCGGCCCAGCCGCCCCGGCTGGCAGATCCGCTCGAGCAGGTCCACGAACCGCCGCGACCACCACTGCTCGCCGATCTTGCCCCGCTGGGCCCGGACCGCGATGCCGCCGTCGACCCGGATCGGGCCGCCCGAGGCGAAGAAGCGTCCTTCGGGATCCACCGGCATGTCAGCGCACCCCCGCGGTGTCGAGCGAGAACAGCTCGCGCAGCTGCTGCGTGGTCAGGTCGGCGACCCACTCCTCGCCCATGCTGACCACAGTGGAGGCCAGCGCCTTCTTGCGCTCGATCATCGCGTCGATCTTCTCCTCCAGCGTGCCGGTGCAGATGAACTTGCGCACCTGCACGTCACGCGACTGTCCGATGCGGAACGCGCGGTCGGTGGCCTGGTTCTCCACGGCGGGATTCCACCAGCGGTCCACGTGGATGACGTGGTTGGCGGCGGTCAGGTTGAGGCCGGTGCCCGCGGCCTTGAGCGAGAGCAGGAACAGCATCGGCTCGGTGTCGTGCTGGAAGCGCTCGACCAGCTCGTCGCGCTTCGCCTTGGACAATCCACCGTGGAGCCACAGCACCGGCCGGTCGAGATGGGCGGCGAGGTAGGGCTGGAGCATCGAGCCGAACTCGGAATACTGCGTGAAGATCAGGGCCTTGTCGCCCTCGGCCACGATCTCCTCGGCGAGCTCCTCCAGGCGGGCGAGCTTGCCCGACCGTCCCGGCAGCCGCGAACCGTCCTTGAGCAGGTGGGCCGGGTGGTTGCAGACCTGCTTGAGCTTGGTCATGGCGGCGATGACGTTGCCCCGGCGCTGGATGCCCTCGGTGCTCTCGATCACCGACATCATGTCCTCGACGACCGCTTGGTACAAAGTGGCCTGTTCGGGCGTGAGCGGGCACCAGACCTTCATTTCGTTCTTCTCGGGCAGATCCGAGATGATCGACTTGTCGGTCTTGAGGCGGCGCAGCACGAACGGGCCGGTCGCCCGCTTGAGCGCGGCGGTGGCGTCGGCGTCGCCGCGGACCTCGATCGGCTCCTGGTAACGCTTCCGGAACCGCTTGGCCGGTCCGAGCAGCCCGGGGTTGGCGAACTCCATGATGGACCAGAGTTCGGCGAGGTGGTTCTCGACCGGCGTGCCGGTCAGTGCCAGCCGGGTGCGCGCGGGGATGGCGCGGACCGCCTGCGCCTGGCGCGTGCCGCTGTTCTTGATGGCCTGGGCCTCGTCGCACACCACGCGTCCCCACTGGACGGCGCGCATCATGCCCAGGTCACGCAGGGCCGTGCCGTAGGTCGTGACGACCACATCGGACTCCGCCGCCATGGCCTCGAAGTCCTCGTCGCGCCTGCGGGAGCCGCCGTGGTGCACGCGCACCCGCAGCTCGGGCGCGAAGCGGCCCGCCTCCTTCTCCCAGTTGCTGACCAGCGACATAGGACAGATGAGCAGGGTCGGCGCCGGGCGCGCACCCTCCGCCCGCTCGGTCAGCAGCAGCGACAGCGTCTGCGCCGTCTTGCCCAGGCCCATGTCGTCGGCCAGGATGCCGCCCAGCCCCAGCCGCGCGAGGAAGTGCAGCCAGGAGAGCCCGCGCTCCTGGTAGGGCCGCAGCACGCCCCGGAAGCCGGCCGGGGTCCCGATCGGCGCGAGCCGCTCCGCTGCCCCGCCGGAGAGCAGGTCGCCGAGCATGCCGACGGCGTCCACCTCGACCAGCGGCAGATCCTCCTCGCCGCCGTCGATCACCTGCTGCAGCACCTCGCCGGCGGTCAGCT